>NZ_JBELKF010000118.1:0-7641 GCF_042089775.1 Palleronia sp. | reverse complement strand
GGCTTGAATCATGGCCGGTGCCCTACGTGAATCCCCTTTTGTCAACAGGGCGTAGAAGAGGAGATCGACAGGCCTTGGGAAGATTGGAAGTTCTGGTGATCTGGTGGTCAAGCGAGTGGTGCTTCGACTGGTCTTCACGCACCCGCTCACTGTGACGCGTAAAGCAGGCGTTCAAACTGCAGAAACCACGTTACCCGTCAGGGCCTTACGGTTCTTCTCGCAAGAGAACTCAGGTATGGTGCGGGCGGCGGGATTCGAACCCGCACGGGGTCTCCCCCTGGGGAGTTTAAGTCCCCTATGTCTACCATTCCATCACGCCCGCGCAGTGACCGGGCCTTCCTAGCGGCGTTTTGGCTAAGAGGACAAGGTAAACGCTTCAGCTGTCGAAAGAGATATTGCCGGGCAGACGCTCGTCAGAGATGTAGTAGATCGTTTGACCCGACTTCAGCTCCGTTCCTTCTGCGAGCGAGAGGACCGGATCGCCTCCCTCTTCCGGTCGAAACCCGATCAACGTGGCACCATAGCGCGCGAGCAGAACTTGCATGGCATTGCCGGCGCCGATCCGCTCTGGACCGGTGATGCGCGTCGAATGGAGCGTCGCACCGGTGCGGGTCGACACGAGGCGTCGCAAAAGGTCGCTCGCACCCGGATCGGACAACGAACGCGCGACATGCTCGACCGTGGTCGAGGTGACGGTCTCGATCATCGGACAATGCTGTTCGACCAGATCGGCCGGCGCCGGGTCGCGGAAGTAGGCAACCGCGTGGGCCTTGGGCGCCAATGCCCCAATCGACAGGCAGGCGGTCAGGCTTTCGTCGTCACTTTCTGCCAGCACCACCACGAAGGCCGCTCCTCCGACTCCTGCACGCTCGAGGTCAGCCTTGTTGGCCAAGGAGGTCGCCCGAACCCAGTCCCAGTCTGCCTTGACGCTTGTCAGGTCGTGCGTCGAGACGATGACGATGTCGCGCGAGCCGTGCAGGCGCTCGGTTTCGGAGATCAGCCGGTCGGTCTCGCCTTGGACCCATCCGATGATCACAAGGTGGTTCGTCTTGTCGCTGAAACGTCCCAATCCGTTCATGACCGCCCGCATCCTCATGCCAATTTCGCCGATAATCTTGCCGATCACGAAGGCGAAGATCGAGATCGCACCGGGGATGACCCACACCGCGGTGAACAGTTTTCCGGCCGTGCTGGTGGGGGAAAAGTCTCCGTAGCCCACTGACGATCCGGTGACGACATAGAAATAGAAGAACTGGATGACGGACGAGACCAGCGGCCCCTCCCCCAGAAGCCACAGACCCGCGGCCGCGCTCGTCGCGTGAAGGACCGTCACTCCTGCCGTGAACCGCCAGCTTGCGGCCGACGCGTGCCGCGCCACGCGCCGCATCAGGCGCATGGCGTAGGTCGGGAAGATGCTCACGCCTCGGCCGCCGCAGAGGTGAGGCGAAGCGTGCGCCCGCCCAAGTCCCGGAAGGCCCGCTGTCGGCAGGACAGGACGAGGATCTGCAGGTCGCCCGCCTGGCGGTGGAGTGCATCGAACATGCGCTCGATCCGGTCGTCGTCAGTAAAGACGAGCGCATCGTCGAGGATCACCGGCGCGTGGCGCCCTGCCTTGGCCAGCATCCGAGCGAAGGCCAACCGGACCAGCAGCGCGACCTGTTCCTGCGTTCCGCCCGACAAGATCGAGATCGGCTCTTCAACGCCGCTGCGGCACAGCGTGGTGGGCAACAGCGTTTCCTGCTCCCATATCAGCTCGGCGTCAGGCCAGAGCAGAGACAGAAGCGGCCGCAACTCGGCAGCGACGGGGGCGAAGTACCGCTCGCGCGCCTCGGCTTTCGCAGCTTCGAGAGCGCTCTCGAGGCGCTTCAACACGGCCACTTCGTGCTCGATGCGCGCAAGCTCGTCGCGGGCGGCGGTCAGGTGTTCCTTAGTCTCGGCAAGGCCCTCCTCGACGGCATCACCCGCCCCGCGCGAGATACGCTCGTCGAGCCGCGCGAGCTCAGGCTTGAGGCGCGCAATGGCCTCGCGCGCTTCCCGATCGACGGCACGCGCGCGGGTAAGGGCGGCCTCGGCTGCAGGCAAATCCGGGGCACTGCGCGCTTTTTCGGCATGCACCGCCGCGGCTGCGTCCAGTGCCTCGCGGGCTCGGTCGAACTGCTCGGTCAGGGCCGCCTCGTCCTCCGTGCCCAGCCGTTCGACGCCAAGTTCCGCGCGCTGAAGCCTGTCTTCGGCGCCCGATGCGCAGGCGTCGGCACGGGCAGAGAGCGTTCGCGCGTCCGACAGCCGCTCCGCACCGGCATTCCGCACGGATTGTGCGGCCACGCGCGCATCCTCGGCCTGCTCCAGCGCCTTTTCAGCGACTTCTGGATCGGGCGCCTCGGCGCTCTCATCGTCTTTAACCTCGGGGATTGACGCGAGCGCCGCGCGCAAAGGAGCAAGCCCCTGCGGCGCAAGGCTGTCAAGCACCGCCTTCGACTCGCCTCGCCGCCGCTCGGCCTGGTTCCGCTTGTCCGCGGCGGCGCGGGCAGAGGCCAGGTCCGCGGCACCCACCGCCCCGAGTGCCTCGGCGAGCGCTCGGTCGGCAATTTCGACGGCATCATCGCCGCCGCGGCCATCGCCGGGCAGCACGTCCAGCGACCCGACGCCCTCGATCTCGATCCGCGTACGAAGGGAGATCGCGACCGGCTGCCCGTCATCAAGCGGGGCACCGTCGATTCGTGCGGCAGCACCTCGCTCTCCAGCATAATTCATGACCACCCGTGTCGCGGTCGCGGCGCGGGCGGCGGTTGCGGCGGCGCGTTCGGCGGCCAAGGCTTCGATCCGTTGCATCGTCGGGGCATCCGGTCCTTGCCCGGCCGCGGCGGCGGCCTCTTCCAGCGCGCGGCGCGCGGCTTCGGCCTCGGCAACCCGGCCCTGCAACTCGCGACGACGTGCGGCCCCGTCCCGCGCCGTGCGCTGTCTCTCGGCCGCGCGACGCCGCGCCTCGGCGCCATCACGCGCCTTCTGTGCGATATCGAGCGCATCCTCGGCCGTTTCGAGCGCCGCCTGCGCCGCATCCCGTTCGGCAGCGGCCTGTTCGGCGTCGGCAAGCGCCTTATCCACGGCCGCCCGCGCCGCCTGCCGCTCGGCCAGAGCCGCCCGCAATGCCTCGAGCCTTTCCTGCGCCCGCGCCACCGCGACGCGGCCGGCCTCGACCTTGCGCGCGGCAGCTTCGACATCCTCGGCATGGCGGAGAGCGGCGGCATGAGCGCCAGTTGCCTGGTTCAACCGCTCGGCCCGCGCAAAAGTGGTCTCGGCATCCTCGATCTCGGCAAGCTCGCGCCGCGCCCGACGCCTTGCCCGCAGCGCCTCGTGCAGAGCCTGCGACGTCTCTGCCAGCAACGCGTGCTCGGCCTCCAGCGCCTCGACCTGCTCCTGCGCCGCCTTCCACGGGCCGCGCGGGCGCAAAGTCTTGGTCGCGAGCACCTCGAGTTCGGCGCGGCAACGGGCAAGCGCGTGGTCCATCCGCCGCCCGCCGGTCATCGCCTCGACCTCGTGGCCGACCGACGACATCAGGTCCCGCCGCCTCTCCAGCGCCGCCTTCTCTTCCTTCGGGCTGCCGCCATCGAGCGCCGTCATCCCCTGCCGAACCCACAAGAGTCCCGACGGCCCGCTGTCCTCTCCGCCCAGGGTCTCGGCGATCCACACCTCGGCCGCGTCGGCCTGCGCGATGAGGCGACCGTCCTGCGAGACGGTCGCGGCAGGCTTCGACAGCCACCGCTTCCACAGGACGAAACCGCCGGCCTCGGTCTCGATCTCGACCGTCACCTCGGGTGCGCCGCCGGCATGCGGCTGGAGTGCCTTTATTTCCTTGTCCTTCGATCCGTGCGGCTTGAAGAAAAGCGCCTGCACGGCATCGAAGAGCGTGGACTTGCCGTGCTCGTTCGGCACGGCAAGCACATTCAGGCCGTCGCCGATCCCGCCCACCGTGGCGGGCCGGGCAAAACGGCGGACATTCTCGACCGAGATGGAGCGGAACTTCATCGCGGCGCCTCCCGCGTATAGGCGTAGAGCCGGGCGAGTGAATCGCCCGCAACAGTACGACCCGCCTCGGGGCGCGCGCCGTCTCCAGCCTCATCCATCAGGGTGTCGGCAGCAAGGCGCAGGGCGCCGGCGTGGTCGATCTCGTCCAGGTCATCGGGATCGTACTGCGTGCCGAGCGCGTCCGTCCGCAGGTCGAAATGCGCGAATTCCGGCCCGCACTGATTGCCCGCGGCCTCTAGACGCGCACGCTCGGCCAGGCCGGTCCAGCCCGAGGCGCGGACCCGCAGGAGCGTGTCCCGCCGCCCCGCCGCCGGCAAAACCGCGTTGAGCGCTGCATCTGCGTCCTGCCGCGGTGCGAGCGTCACCTCGCGCTCGGTCCAGAGGAAGGTGCCTGTCTCGACCTCGTCGACGTGCGGCGTGGCACCGGGGCCGGCGACTGTGATTGCAAGGCAGACGCCGCGGTGGTCGTGCTTGAAGCGATCCTGCTCGGGCGAGCCGCTGTAATGGACTCGCGGGCTGACCTGCATCCGCCCGTGCCAATCGCCGAGCGCCAGGAAGTCCAGCTCTGCGCTACGGTCGCGATTCGGTGCGATTGCCGCCCCCTCCTCGCCGAAATCGGAAATACCTCCATGGGCAAGGCCAATGCGCAGATCGCCCGCGGCGCTCTCCATGTCGACCATGGCCGTCGTCGGATCGCGCCCGGCCGAGCGCCATTCCACCGGACACGGCAGAAGCGTCACGCCCGCGGCCAGGGCGACCGGCGCGGATTCGGTCAAGGCATGGATGTTCTCCGGCCCCTCGCGGCGGATCGCGTCCCACAGCGGCTCGGCATCGCGCAGGTTGTCGTGATTGCCCGGCAGCAGCCACCAGCGGACCGGCGCAGCCTCGGCCATCGCGGCGAGGGTCTGGCGGATGGCGGTCGGAGATGGCGTGGCGGTGTCGAACGTGTCCCCCGCGAGCAAGATATCGGCGGCCCCATTCGCGACGGCCGCGGCCGCGAGGCGCGCAATGGCGCCGTGGCGGGCCTCCATCAACCGGCCGCGCACGTTGCCGTCGGGCGGCTCGGGGATGTTCGCGAACCGCCGGCCAAGATGCAGGTCCGAAGCGTGGATGAACCGGAACCCCGTCATCGACGCGGGCAACGCTGATTGATCATGAGGAAGGACCGTTCTGATACCGCGCGGCAGAACACACCACGCAGGATCATTTGTAAACTGCGCCGGGTCAGAGCGCGATCACAAGGTCTGCCCGCAGCCCCCCGAGATCGTCCGAGCTGCCGAGACGCAGGATACCCCCGTGCTGGCGCGCCACGTCCTGCGCGATGGCAAGGCCAAGTCCGACCCCTGCGCCGCGGTTCTGGTTCCTCGCGTTGTCGAGGCGCGTGAAGGCGCGCATCGCTTCGGCCCGCGCTTCGACCGGAATACCGGGTCCGTCATCCTCGACCGAGAAGACCAGCGCACGTCCGGACCGTTCGAGCGAAACCCGCGCCCGGCTGCCGTGACGCAGCGCGTTGCCCACCAGGTTCTCCAGCGCACGCCCCACCGCCAGCGGATTCAGCGACACCAGGTCGTTCGCCTGCATCACGCGACCAAAATCGACCGTTCCGCCGGCACGGCGCGCCTTCTCGACCACGTCTTCGACGAGCTGGGCGGGGTTGGTATCCTCGCGCTCGCCCATGACGCCCTCGCGCGCGAAATCCAGAAACGCATCCAGCATCCTCTGCATCTCATCCAGGTCGCGGCGCATCGGCTCGGCCTCGGCCTCGTCCAGCATCTCGAGCTCGAGCCTCAGCCGCGTCAGCGGGGTGCGCAGGTCGTGGCTGATCCCCGACAGCATCATGGTGCGCTGTTCGATCTGCCGCTCGATCCGGGCGCGCATGTCGAGGAACGCCGCCCCGGCGTTGCGAACCTCTCGCGCACCTCTGGGTGTGTAGGGCACGGACCGGCCTTTGCCGAAAGCAAGTGCCGCATCGGCCAGCCGCTTGATCGGCCGCAACTGGTTCTTTAGGAAGAGATACGCCACCACCGTCATCAAAAGCGCCGTCAGGATCATGATGACCAGGAACTGGTGCGGGTTCTGCGCCGAGACACGATCGCGATCGAACCGGAAGCGCAGGGGGCCGTGGCGCGTGTCGACCGTCATCTCGACGACGTCGTCGTCGCTGGCTAGATCGACCCCCCGCACCCCGTCGAGCTCCTTTACCAGGGTGGGGACGACGAGCCGGCCGGACAGGTCATAGATCTGGCGGTCGGTCCCGCTGATCGGCGCGGGATCAGGCAACGCGGTGCCAATCTCGAAATCTCGCGCCAGCGGCGCCAGCGTACGGCGCGCCGCGTCGAGCGAAGGGGCTGCCTCGACCGTGTTGCGCAGGTAGCGCAGCTCGTACGCGACATTGCTGCTCATCTGTTCCGTCACGTCCTCGAAGAGCCGCTGGATGAACACGACCGAAACCACGATCTGCAGACTGACGACCGGCAGCAGCAGGATCAGCGCCGCCCGGCCGTAAAGCGAACGCGGGGCATAGCGTTTCATGGAAAGCGCGTTCATCCTTGACCTCATGCGCAGGATTTGGCGCCAGCTTAGGCGTCCGCCGCGCAGACTGGAACAGGAGCCGACGATGTCGAAGGTTGAGCAGATGGAGCCGGGGCTCGAACGTATCGTCGCGCCGAACCCCTCGCCGATGACCGAGCGTGGGACGAACACCTATCTGCTTGGCGATACTCGCGCCATCGCAGTCATCGATCCGGGACCTGCGAATGACGATCACCTCGCGGCAATCCTGAGCGCCATCGGGACGCGCAAGGTGACACAGATCCTCGTCACTCACGCGCATCTGGACCATTCGCCGCTGGCCGGTCCGCTGTCCCGATGCACTGGATCACCCGTGCTCGCCTACGGCGATGCCCATGCCGGCCGATCCGAACGAATGGAGAGTCTGCGAGATCTGGGCGGCGGCGAAGGCGTTGATCTCGCCTTCGCGCCCAACCAACGTCTGTCAGACGGCGAGACCGTCAATACGCCCGCCGGTCCGGTCACGTGCATCTGGACCCCCGGTCATTTCGGGAACCATATGGCGTTCCTTTGGAAAGGCGCCGCGTTCTCAGGCGATTTGGTGATGGGATGGGCTTCGACCTTCATCTCTCCACCCGACGGCGAAGTCAGCGCCTTCATCGCGTCCTGTCATAGGTTGAACTCGCACGCGCCGCGCCGACTTTATCCAGGCCACGGCGCACCAGTCGAAAACCCGACGGAGCGCGTCGATTGGCTGCTCGCCCATCGGCAAGCGCGGGAGGCCCAGATCATCGCCGCCGTGTCCGCCGCGCCTGGTACTCCGGCGGCACTTGCAGCGCGCGTTTACGCAGATGTTCCAGC
Organism: Palleronia sp.; assembly: GCF_042089775.1. Taxonomy (NCBI): domain Bacteria; kingdom Pseudomonadati; phylum Pseudomonadota; class Alphaproteobacteria; order Rhodobacterales; family Roseobacteraceae; genus Palleronia; species Palleronia sp. Next base: position 246 of record NZ_JBELKF010000118.1, on the reverse strand, counting down.
CGCCCTGTTGCCCGCCGCAGTGCGCAATGTCCTGGCTCACCTGATCGACCTCACCGAAAACGGTCGCGTGAAGGTCGACGGTCGCGTCGGTCCCGAGGCAACATTCCACCTCTGAGCGGTCACGCAAGGTCAGGCCAATTTTTTACGAGACACGGCTTGCACTCTCCGGCACGATGAGAGATACGGTCGCCAATTCCGGCGTAGCTCAGCGGTAGAGCAGTTGACTGTTAATCAATTGGTCGTAGG
>NZ_JBELKF010000117.1:0-7838 GCF_042089775.1 Palleronia sp. | reverse complement strand
CCGTGAATCATGCGGGCCGCACAGCCTCAACCTGATTATTGGGTCCTGAGCCTAGGGAACCGAACGCTCTGCCGTTCCTGTCGGGCCGGACGGCAGCAGTATCCAGGCTGGATAAGAAAAGACCCCAGCGAGAAACCTCGCCGGGGTCCTTCCGTGTCTGGAACTCACGCCGCGGTAATCGACTCAAATCCGGTCCTTGTCCGACAACACGGTAGTTCAGGCCGCCAAATGCTCCGGCTTCTTTCCGGCGATGATCATCGCAAGAAGGTCGTCGGTGGACACGTCATCCACGTTGACGACGCCCACGAGTTCACCGTTTTTCATGACGGCGGCGCGATCGCAGAGATTCTTGACCTGGTGCACGTCATGGTCGATCAAAAAGATGCCCAAGCCGTCCTTCTTCAGCTCCTGGATCAACTCGGCGACCATCTGGGTCTCTTGCGGGCCAAGGGCCGCAGTCGGCTCGTCCATGATCAGGATCTTTGCCTGGAAGTAGACCGCCCGTGCGATGGCAACGGACTGCCGCTGTCCGCCCGAGAGCGCCTTCACAGGGGAAGAGAACTTGCGGAAGTTGGGGTTGAGCCGCCCCATGATCTTTCGGGTTTCTGCCTCCATGGCCGCGTCGTCGACGAATCCAAGCGAGGTCGTCAGCTCGCGCCCCAGGAACAGGTTCGAGGCGGCGTCGAGATTGTCGGCCAGCGCAAGGGTCTGGTAGATCGTCTCGATGTTGTAGTCGCGCGCGTCGCGCGGGTTCTCGATGTGGGCCTTTTCGCCATTCACGAGCACGTCGCCCGTGTCCTGCCGATAAGCGCCCGACAGGCACTTGATGAGGGTCGATTTCCCTGCGCCGTTGTGGCCCAGAAGACCGACGACCTCTCCGGGGAAGAGATCGACGCTGACGTGATCCACGGCCTTGACGCCACCGAACGCGATCGAGATGTCGCGCAACTCGACGAGGGGGGTTCCGCTGCGGTCGATCATCAGTTCGCTCCCGTCTTTTTGCGATAGAAGATGTCCACGAGGACAGCGAGGACCAGCACGGCACCCACGACGATGTTCTGGAACGGCGCGTCCACGCCGACCATCGCCATCCCCGATTGCAGCGACTGCATGATGAGCGCGCCCAGGATGGCCCCGTAGATCGTGCCGAGGCCACCAGCGAGGGCAGTGCCCCCGATCACGGCGGCGGCAATCACGCGAAGCTCGTCCAGCGTCCCGATGTCGTTCGAGTGGAAGGACAGGCGCGCCGAAGCGACGAGACCGGCAAGCCCGCAGAGCACGCCCATGATCGCAAAGATCTTGACCGTGAGCAGGCGGGTATTGATGCCGGAAAGCTCGGCCGCGTCCGGGTTCCCGCCGGTGGCAAAGATGTAGCGGCCGAGGCGCGTCTTGCGGGCCACCATCGTCATAACAACCGCCACCGCGATGAGCAGGAGAACCGAGTACGGCACGCCGTAGCCTTGGCTGTACCCTTCGGGCATGGTCTGTCCGGAGGCCTCGAACTGACGCTCGAGCACGCGGCTCGGGACCTCGTAGGCGTTCAGAACGGCGACGAAGCCCAGGATCATGACGGCGGCGACGGCCATCAGAAGGAATTCGGCCCAGACGGGCTTGACCGGGAACTCGTGCCGGATGCGGGCGCGCCGCGCGGACCAGATCGCAACCCCGGCCGCAATCACGCCGATCACGCCGAGAATCCAGCTTCCCGTCGTGCCGACGGTGCCGCCGATGCCGCCCAGAAGCTGGAAGGTCTCGTCGAGCGGACCGATGGTCTGACCGTTCGTCAGGTACCAGGCCACATTTCGCCAGACGAGAAGGCCGCCAAGCGTCACGATGAAGGCCGGGATGGACAGGTAGCCGATCAGCCACCCCTGAAAGGCGCCGATCACGGCGCCGGTCAAGATCCCGACCAAAATCGCGACGGGGGCGATCAGCGGGCTCCCGAAATCGAGCCCGATGGCAGGCAGGAAATTCGTCTGCGTCATCGCCATCATCGCCGAGCACGTCGCGAGCAGGGAGCCCACGCTCAGGTCGATGTGGCGCGTGACGATCACGAAGACCATCCCCGTCGCCATGATGGCAACCGAGACCGTCTGGATGGTCAGGTTGAAAATATTGCGCGGGGTGAGAAAACGCCCGTCCGTCAGCAGGTTGAACATCACGCAGACGACGATGAAGGCACCGACCATGCCGAGCAGCCGGGTGTCGATCTCCAGCGTCTTCAGGATGTTCTTGCGCTGTGACGAGGCGGGGGAAACACTGGCATCGGCCATCACGGTAACCCTTCGATATATACGGAAGAAGCGCATCCCGGAGGACGCGCATCAGTTCCGGCACGGGCGATCCGTGCCGGAACAGGTTTCAACGGATCAGTTGCAGGGAGCCGGACCGTCCGACACGCCTTGGCATAGCTCTTCTTGGCTGATCCAGCCGGCGTCGACCACGACATCGAGGTTGCCTTGCGTCACCGGAACGGGCTCGAGGAACTCGGCCCAGAGCGTGGTGCCTGCGGGCGAGGTCCACTGCTCGGCGCCCTCAATCTCGGACAACTCGGTGCCGCTGGCCAGTTCGACGGCAATCTCGCCGGCGCGCTTGCCCAGATCGCGGCTGTCCTTCCAGACGGAAACCGTCTGCGTCCCCTGCGCAATGCGGTTCAGCGCGGCGAAGTCGGCGTCCTGACCCGAGACGGGGATGCCGTCGAGACCCTGCGCCGAAAGTGCCGCCACGGCGCCACCGGCGGTGCCGTCGTTCGAAGCCACGACCGCGTCGACGTTGTTGTCGTTGGCGGTCAGGATCTGTTCCATGTTGCGCTGCGCGTTCGCGGGCAGCCACTGGTCAGTGTAGGCTTCGCCGACGATGGTGATGTCACCGGAGTCAATCGCGTCCTGCAGGACTTCCTGCTGACCCTGGCGAAGGAAGTCGGCGTTCGGATCGGTGGGCGAACCCTTGATCATCACGTAGTTGCCTTCGGGCTGCTCTTCGAGCACCGCGCGGGCCTGCATCCGGCCGACTTCGATGTTGTCGAAGGTCAGGTAGAAGGCACGTTCGTCTTCGATCAGGCGGTCGTAGGCGATGACGGGGATGCCGTTATCGGCCGCGCGCTGAACGGCGGGAATGATCGCCTGGGTGTCCTGTGCGAGAATGATGAGCACTTCGGCGCCCTGGCTGATCAGCGATTCGATGTCCGACAGCTGCTTCGAGGACGACGACTGTGCGTCGGCCGAGACGTATTCGGCGCCGGCTTCTTCGAGAGCGGACTGAATGGCGGCTTCATCGGTCTTCCAGCGCTCTTCCTGGAAGTTGGACCAGCTCACGCCGACGGTCGGGCCGTCCTGGGCCAGAACGGCGGCGGGCGTGAGGGCAGTCGCGGCCAGTGCTGCGACGAGCAAACGATTCTTCATGGTAGACCTCCCTTGAACGACCCGGATCGGTTTCTGCCGGGTTCCCGTTATTTTGCTCGTCTTACTTCGACAGTCAAACTTAATATTTGATGCGGGGCGTCAATTGAGCCAATCATGCGTCGATCGCTCTACCGCAGCGCCCGTTTGCGCGCCGCAGAACGCAAGGAAGGCAATATTTTGTTCGGGAGGGGAGCTAAATGAAGGCCAGCGTGGACACCCGGCTGGTCGCAACCTGCGGTCCCGTCATAATTGAAGACCCTGCGGCGGTGCGCCCGCTCAAGTTGCGACTCTTCGACTTCATTCGCGCGTCCGGCCCGGTTTCCCGCGCCGGCGTGGCGCGCGTGCTGAACATTTCCCCCGGCACGGTGTCTACCCTGACGGCGGAATTGATAGAAACCGGGCTCCTTCAGGAGGTGACGGACCCACGCAAGCCCCCCGTCACCCCGCGCGGCCGACCGCCAGTGAGCCTCGCCGTCCGGCCCGACGCGTTCGTGGTGGCGGGCATCAAGTTGTCGAGCCGGGATCGCACGGGCATCCTTATCGACTTCGCGGGCAACCGCCTGGCCTCGGTCCAAAGAGACTTCGTGCCGGTCGAACATACCGCTTCGGCACAGATCGAGGCAATCGGCGGCATGGTGACGGAGCTTTTGCAGAAGGCCGGTCTGTCGTGGGTCGATCTTGGAGGCATCGGGCTCGGTGTGCCGGGCTTCGTCCAGAACGCGACGGGCCATGTGCACTGGTCCCCGGTTTTTGCCGAGCGGAGCTTCGACCTCTCGCGCCTCGCCTCGGACCGGCTGGGCGTGCCCGTGGCCGTGGATAACGACGCCAACCTCGTGGCCCTCGCCGAGTTGTGGTTCGGGCTGGGGCGCGAGAAGTCCAACTTTGCCGTTGTCACGATCGAGCAGGGTGTGGGGTTCGGAATGGTTTTGAACCACGACCTCTTCCGGGGGGCGAACGGCTATGGTGTCGAGCTTGGTCATACAAAGGTGCAGGTCGATGGGGCGCTCTGCCGGTGCGGCCAGCGTGGCTGTCTTGAGGCCTATCTGGCCGACTACGCGATCGCGCGGGACGCTGCCGTTGCCCTGAAGCTGTCCGAGGCGCACACGCCGCCGATCCCGGAACTGATCGAGATGCTGCGCGCCGCCGCGGATGCGGGGGACGAAACGGCGGCATCAGTTTACCGACAGGCGCGCCGGTATCTGGCCGCTGGACTCGCGACGGTGGTCAACCTGTTCAACCCGACCTTGCTGATCCTCTCGGGCGGGCGGATGCGCTACGACTGGCTCAACGCCGACGACCTTCTTCACGAGATGCGTGACTTCGCCATCGACGCGGGCGATGACCTGCCCCCTCTGAAGATCCACGAGTGGGGCGACCTGATGTGGGCGCACGGCGCGGCGGCCCTTGCTCTGTCCAATGTCACCGAAACCCAACTGGGTTTGAGCCGGGAGGCCGTCGCTTGAAGCCGTTTGCTTTTACAACTTTGCTCGCGCTCTTCCCCGCCTCGGCATGGGCCGGAACGCCCACGTTCAAGGCGCTACCCGACGCACTGCCGGTCGAGCATGTCTACTCCGGCGGATGGGAGCATTTCGTCGGGGGGGGCGTGGCGGTCTTCGACTGCAACGGCGACATGCGGCCGGACGTGGCAGCCGCAGGGGGCACCGAACCGGCCCGGCTCTTCGTCAACGAGACCGAAGGCGAGACGATACGCTTCTCCGAAGGAAACCTGCCCGATATGCGGGAGACGACGGGGCTCTACCCGCTGGATATCGACGGGGACGAGCATCTCGATCTCGTCGTTCTGCGAGTGGGTCCAAACCTGCTGTTGAAAGGTGACGGAGCCTGCGGCTTCACAGATAACAGCGCCGCGTGGGGATTCGACGGCGGAGACGCCTGGTCCACCGCGTTTTCGGCGACGTGGGAGGAGGGCCGCGACCTGCCGACCCTCGCCATTGGCAACTATGTGGATCGTAACAATCCGAAAGGTCCATTTGGCACGTGCGACACGAACGCCCTCTATCGTGCGGAGGATGACCGGTACGCCCCCCCTGCCCCGATCGCCCCCGGCTGGTGCGCACTGTCCATGCTGATCTCTGACTGGCAGCGGAGTGGCACACCTGAGCTTCGGATCTCGAATGACCGCCACTACTATGTCCGTGGCGGCTATGAGGAAATGTGGCGCCTCGACCCGCTTGCCCCGCGCACCGAGGCGGATGGCTGGGCGAAGGTGTCCCTCTGGGGCATGGGAATCGCAAGCGCCGACATCACCGGGGACGGTCTGCCGGAGGTCATGCTGACCTCGATGGGCGATCAGCTCTTGCAGTTCAACCTCGGCGACAGCTGGAGCAACGCCCCTTACGATGTCGGCGCGGCGGCACAGCGGCCCTATCAAGGTGACGACGGCAGGCCTTCGACCGGATGGCACGCCGAGTTCGGTGACGTCGACAACGACGGCAGGCTCGACCTGTTCATCGCGAAGGGCAACGTCGACCAGATGCCCTCGAACGCGATGAAGGACCCGAACAACCTCTTGATGCAGACGCCCGACGGCCGCTTCGAAGAAGCGGGAGGCCCTGCCGGGATCGCCGACGACGCTCGGTCGCGCGGCGCGGCGCTCGCCGATTTCGACCGCGACGGACGCCTTGATATGGTTGTGTCCGCGCGTCGTGCGCCGTTGCGTATCTGGCGGAATGAGACGGACGCTGGCAATTGGTTGGCGGTCGAGCCGCACATGGCCGCGCCGAACAGCCGCGCCGTCGGTGCATGGGTAGAAGTGCGGACCACCTCTGGAACGCAGGCGCGAGAGATTACCGTGGGCGGCGGTCATGCGGGTGGCCAAGCCGGCCCGATCCACTTTGGGCTTGGCGGAGCCGAAACGGCGGACATGCGCGTTATCTGGCCCGACGGCTCTGCGGACGCATGGCAGCACGTCAAGGCTAACCGTGTTCTTCGGCCGCGCCAGAAGTAGCTAGCGCTCGACAGGCAGGCCCGACGGCACCGCTTCGGGGATCCCGAGCCGCCCATAGAGGGCGGTTTCGTCCTCGAGCGCCGCCAGAAATGCCATCAGCGCGTCGAGTTCGCGTTCGGATAAAGGCCGCACCTCGTGCCGCACGGCCGCGAGGATCTCGGCCCGCTCCGCCGGATTCGACCAGATCGCCCAGTCCTCGGCCGCGCCCTCGAGTGGGGTCAGCTTGACCTCGGGGAGCGGACGCTCGCTTGCTGCCACGGGGTCGGCATGATCGCGAAGGAACGCGCGCAGGTCGTCATGGCTGCCGGCGTGGCCCCAAGGGCCAGTGCGGGTGACGTTGCGCAGCATTGGAGTGCGGAAGGCGTAAGCATCTTCCGCACGACCCGTGACGCGCATACGGCCCAAGTCGCGCTGATGACCCTCAAAGCGCTCGGCCTTGCCCGGCCCAAGCTGCGGTGCTCCCATCGCGTAGAACGCCTGGTCCGACAACAGCGGGCCGGAATGGCAGCTGCTGCAGCCTGCCGGCCCAAAAAACAGCTCCATCCCCTCGTGGGCAAGCGCGGGCAACTCGGCTGTGCCGCGCAGGTAGCGATCGTAAAGCGTATCGTCGGCGCGCCACTCCACGGCCACGAAGGCGGCAATCGCGTTTGAGATGTCGGTGAAGGCGACGTCACGGCCGGCAGCGATCTCGGGATAAACCTCGGCGAACTGTTCCGCATAGCCTGGGATGGCAGCAACGCGATCAGCGATGATGTTCCACGCGCCCCCTTCTCCCGTCAGGCGACCTTGGCGTACGGACTGTGAAACGTCGCTCTCCTGATAGTGCCCGGCCATTTCGTCCGGCGATAGAACCGGAAACATCGTTTGCGCCGACAGTAGGCTGGCGAAGCCGGCGACCATGTCGTCTTCGATAGGGGTGCGTAGGCCCGAGGGGCGGCTTGGATCAACCTCGATCCGCCCGTCGGCGAACATCACGGTGACATCGCGGTGTCCGAGGTTGAACAGGGCGGTGGCGTTTCGTGGCACCCGTTGTTCGGGCATGTTGTTCGGGTCGACGTGTCTCTCCGGACCAAGCCCTATCCCTCCGTCCCCCAGTCCGAGCGCCATACCGTCGCCAGTCCCGAAGCGCGGGTGATGGCACGAGGCGCAACTGACGGATCGACCGCCCGACAAGATCGGGTCGTAGAAGAGCAACTGGCCCAGCTTGACCTCGGCCGGTGAATGGTAAGCGAATCCAGCGGGATCCAGCAGGATCGGATCCGCCAAGGCCGGGGCAGCCAGAACGGCGGCGATGAAAAACAGGCGAGACATGAGGGCAACCCAAGCACCGCGGAATGACCGACGCAAGCCCGCCTGAACGTCCACCCCGAGGTTTGAACAAGTCGTGGCGGAGCGGCTGGGCAATTACCTAAGTCTAGGCTCAGGACCCATTAATCAGGTTGAGGCTGTGCGGCCCGCATGATTCACGG
>NZ_JBELKF010000029.1:21357-42015 GCF_042089775.1 Palleronia sp. | reverse complement strand
GGCCCGAGTTGCCGATGCAGGTGGTGCAGCCATAGCCCACGAGGTTGAAGCCGATGGCGTCCAGATCTTCCTGAAGGCCGGTTTCCTCGAGATAGGCCGACACGACCTGCGAGCCCGGCGCCAGCGAGGTCTTGACCCAGGGCTGACGGTCGAAGCCGAGTTCCCGCGCCTTGCGGGCGACGAGGCCGGCGCCGATCATCACATAGGGGTTCGACGTGTTGGTGCAGGACGTGATCGAGGCGATGACGATGCGGCCGTCATGCATCTGGAACGTCTTCTGCTCGCCGTCGATGTCTTCCATCGTGACGCTGGTCTTCTTGTGTTTGCCAGAGTCGCCGGGGATATCCTCGGGCTCGGGCTGGCCTCCCTCGGCTTCCCAGCGGGATTCGGAGCGTTCGGAGCCCGAGGCTTTCGAACGCTGGTCCGTCACGTACTGGTGGAAGGTCGTCGCCGCCTTGTCGAGGTCGATATGGTCCTGCGGACGCTTCGGACCCGAGATCGCAGGCTTCACCGTCGCCATGTCGAGTTCGAGCGTGGTCGTGAAGACAGGCTCTGCACCCGCCTCGCGCCACATGCCCTGCTCCTTGGCGTAGGCTTCGACCAGCGCGATGGTGTCCTTGTCGCGGCCGGTCTGCGTCAGGTAGCGCAGCGTCTCGTCGTCGATCGGGAAGAAGGCGCAGGTGCCGCCGAACTCGGGGCTCATGTTGCCGATCGTCGCGCGGTTGGCGAGCGGCACGTTGTCCAGCCCGTCACCGTAGAATTCGACGAACTTCTGCACGACGCCGTGCTCGCGCAGCATCTGGCAGACCCGCAGCACGAGGTCGGTCGCGGTCGTGCCCTCGGGCATGGCGCCGGTCAGCTTGAAGCCGACGACCTCGGGGATGAGCATCGAGACGGGCTGACCCAGCATCGCGGCCTCGGCCTCGATGCCGCCCACGCCCCAGCCGAGGACGGCGGCGCCGTTGACCATGGTGGTGTGGCTGTCGGTGCCGACCAGCGTGTCGGGATAGGCGACCGTCTCGCCGTTCTGGTCCTCGTCGGACCAGATGGTGCGCGACAGGTATTCAAGGTTCACCTGGTGGCAGATGCCGGTGCCGGGGGGCACGACGCGGAAGTTCTGGAACGCCTTCTGCCCCCACTTGAGGAAGGTGTAGCGTTCGATGTTGCGCTCGTACTCGCGGTCCACGTTCGCCTGGAAGGCGCGCGGGTTGCCGAACTCGTCGATCATGACCGAGTGGTCGATCACGAGGTCCACGGGGTTCAGCGGGTTGATCTTCTGCGCGTCGCCGCCGAGTTCCACGATCCCGTCGCGCATCGCGGCAAGGTCCACCACGGCGGGAACGCCGGTGAAGTCCTGCATCAGCACGCGGGCGGGGCGGTAGGCGATCTCGCGGTCGCTCTTGCCGCCGGTCTGCGCCCATTCGGCGAAGGCCTTGATGTCGTCGGTGGTCGTCGTGTTGCCGTCCTCGAACCGCATGAGGTTCTCGGCGAGGACCTTCAGCGATTTCGGCAGGTTCGAGAAATCGCCAAGCCCGGCATCCTTTGCTGCCTGAAGCGAGTAGTAGGCGTAGCTCTTGCCGTCTACGTCCAGGGTGCGGCGGGTGTTCGACGTGTCTTGTCCGACCTCGATCGGCATGGCGTCCTCCTTCGGAAAGGTAAGCAGGTGGCTACTGCGGTTAGCTAGCGCCGACATAGAAGCATTCCACTCTGTATGCAATAGTATGCAGATGTGGTATTAGAGCCATTGGGGGAACACGTGAATGTGCTCTCGCAAATCGTTGATTGGCGTCGGGGCAGGCGTGCGCATAGGACCTTACCCTGTCCACGATAATCCAAGAGGCCCTTCATGCGCCATGCCCTTCGCAGCGCCGTTCTCGCCCTCGCGGTTGCGAGCCCGGGCGTGGCGATCGCAGAGGACCAGCCAGTTGTGGTCGAACTTTTCACCTCTCAAGGCTGTGCCTCCTGCCCGCCCGCGGACCGCTTGCTTGGGCAGCTGGCGGGCAAGCCGGGTGTCATCGCCCTGGCGCTGCACGTGGATTACTGGGACTATATCGGCTGGCCCGATGCCTTCGCCGATCCGCGCTTCACCCAGCGGCAGAAGTCCTACGCCAAGCGAAGCGGCGAGCGGATGATCTACACCCCGCAACTCGTGGTGGGGGGGCTGGACCAGATCGTCGGCAGCCGCGTGATGGAGATTGCCGACGCGATCTCGGCTCATGACGACCAGGTCCAGCCGGTTCGGGTCGAGGCCGAGCGGCGGGGCGACAAGGTGCATATCACCGCGCGCATGGCCGACGGCGCGAAGGCCCAGGATGTTCTGGTGCAGCTTGTTCCCTACGACCCGCTCCAGCGGGTCGCGATCCAGGGCGGTGAGAATGCCGGGGCCGTGCTCGACTACGTCAACATCGTGCGCGATTGGCGCGTGCTGGGCGAATGGGACGGGCAGGGTGTCTGGACAGGCGACGCTCCGCTGGAAGGGCCGGCGGCAGTCATCGTGCAGGAACCGGGGCCGGGCCGCATCCTCGGCGCGGCGCGGGTGGAGTGACGGCCCCCGCCTTGTGACCGGCATGGGGTGTTGATAGATCGTCTCTCCGAACCCCCGTGAAGGAGTGCATTCATGCGCGCGGATACCCAGAACACCGTCGAGGCCATCGAGAAGTCGCTCGACCTCCTGCGGCAGCGCATGGATTACGAGACCGCCGCCTACCGGCTGGAAGAGTTCAACGCCCGGGTCGAGGACCCGACCCTCTGGGACAACCCCGAGAACGCCCAGAAGCTCATGCGCGAACGGCAGACCTTGGTCGACGCCATGACCCGCTACGAGGGCATGGCGCAGGAGCTGTCCGACCAGAAGGAACTGATCGAGCTGGGCGAGATGGAGGGTGACGACGAAGTCGTCTCCGAGGCCGAGGCCGCGCTCAAGGCGCTGGAAAAACGCGCCGCGGCCGCCGAGCTCGAGGCGCTCCTGAACGGCGAGGCCGACGCCAACGACACCTTCATCGAGATCAACGCCGGTGCCGGCGGCACCGAGGCGTGCGACTGGGCGCAGATGCTGCAACGGATGTATGTCCGCTGGGCCGAAAAGCGCGGCTATACGGTCGAGCTTCAGTCCGAGGAAGCGGGTGGCGAAGCGGGCATCAAGTCGGTCGCTTACAAGATTTCCGGTCCGAACGCCTATGGGTGGCTGAAGTCGGAATCCGGCGTGCATCGTCTGGTGCGGATCTCACCCTTCGGGAAAGGCACGCGCGAGACGTCGTTCGCGTCGGTCTGGGTCTATCCGGTCGTGGACGACAATATCGAAATCGAAGTCTCGCCGAACGACATCCGGCTCGACACCTACCGCTCCTCCGGTGCGGGCGGCCAGCACGTGAACACGACCGACTCGGCGGTGCGGATCACCCACTTGCCCACCGGCATCGTGGTGACGAGTTCGGAAAAGTCGCAGCACCAGAACCGCGACATCGCCATGAAAGCGCTGAAGTCGCGCCTCTACCAGATGGAGCTGGACCGCCGGAACGCCGACATCAACGCCGCGCACGAAGCCAAGGGCTCGGCCGGCTGGGGCAACCAGATCCGATCCTACGTCCTGCAGCCCTACCAGATGGTGAAGGACCTGCGGACCGGCCACGAGACCAGCGATACCCAAGGCGTGCTGAACGGCGATCTGGATGCCTTCATGGCCTCGACACTTGCCATGGATGTCTCGGGCAAGTCGCGCGCCGAAGCCTCCGCCGAAGACTGAGCCGCGCGAGGGATTCCCGAGGTTCCGCCTTGCAAGGGGCGGGACCGGCGTTGGCCGGCGCTTGAGCCCCGTCCAAGAAAAAGAGAAGGGCGCCGCGGCGTGAAGCCGGGCGCCCGAACAGGCAATCCGATGGAGCGCGCGATCAGCTCTCGGACGACTCGCTGCTGGCCGACGCGGCGCTGGAGGACGTCGCAGACGAGCTGCTCGACGACGGAGTGCTCGACCCGCTGCTGGCGGGGCGCGACTGCTGCCCACCGGAGTTCTGGTTCAGCGGATCGTCGCGACGCGCCACCGAGCCTTCGAAATGGGCGCCGGACTCTATCGCGATGGTCTTGTGGATGATGTCGCCTTCGACGCGCGCGGTCGAGGTTAGACGCACCTTGAGGCCCCGGACGCGGCCCACGATCCGCCCGTTCACGACGACGTCGTCGGCCATCACCTCACCCTTGACCACAGCGCCCTCGCCGACCGTCAGCAGGTGGGCGCGGATGTCGCCCTCGACATTGCCTTCGATCTGGATGTCGCCCGTCGTCTTAAGGTTGCCCTTGATCGTCAGGTCGGCGGACAGGATCGATGCCGGCGGCTTGGCCTTCGGGCCGGTCGACGTCGTGTTGGTCTTGGGTGCGTTCATGGAAGTCTCGCTCGAAGGTCTGACAGCCTCTCCGCCCTGTTTCGGGCCAGGCTCGTTGATTTTGGATTTAGAAAACATTGCGCGCTGCCTTGATGTAGGTCATCGGATTGATGGGCTTGCCGCCTACGCGGACCTCGTAATGAAGGTGGGTGCCCGTCGAGCGTCCCGTGTTCCCCATATCACCGATCCTATCCCCGCGCGAGACCCTTTGCCCAACCTTCACGTGGATCGCGGACATGTGGGCGTAGCTGGTCACGATCCCGAAATCGTGCTTTATCTTCACGAAGTTACCGTATCCGGACGCGCGGCCGGCATAGATTACCGTGCCGTCCGCGGTCGTTTGGATCGGGGTGCCATGGGCGCCGGCGAAGTCGGTGCCTTCGTGCATCCGGCCCCAGCGCGGACCGAAGCCGCTGGTGAAGCGGAAGTTGCCGTTGATCGGGATGGCGAAGGGGGCCTTGGCGGCGGCGAGGCGATAGAGGTTCATCTCGTCCAGCCGTTCGAGGATGCCGTTGGCGCGCAGGCTGACCTCGTCCGGGGCCTCGCCCTTGGTCGAGAAGCTGATCGGCGTCATCGGGCCGCCCTGGCCGGAATAGCCGTTGCGGACCGACTTCAGAAGCGTGTCGGTGTCGAGCCCCGCGGAACGGAACATCTTGTCCAGCGGCTCGACCGAGATTGTCAGCGCATCTTCGAGCTGGGCGAAGATGCGGTCGTTGCGATCTTCTTGCAGCTGCGCCTCGATGATCATCTCTTCGGCGAACTGTTCGGCCTCTTCGGCCTCGCCGGCCATGTCGTCGCGCTGCGAGGCGGTCGAGTCGAGCGCGCCCGCCAGCAGATCGATGGTCGACTGGTATTCGGCCAGCAGCGCCTCGTCGGCGACGAGGCTGGGGTCGCCCTTCAGCTGGGCGGTCATCTGCGCCTGCTGCGTGCGGGCGGCATCGCGGTCGATGATGGCGTCGCGCAGCTTTGCGTGGGCGATCTCCATGCCCTGTTCCAGTTCCTCGCGTCGCGCTTCCGAGGCGAGGATGTCGGACTGCATGTCGCTGATCTGGTCGAGCGCGGCGTTGAAGCGCTCCTGCGCGGCGCGAGCCTCGGCAAAGGCCTGGTCGCGCTCGTCGCTCATGGCGTTCAGCCGCTGTTCATAGACCGCCTGCTCGCGCGCGGCATTGTCGCGCAGATCGTCCGAGGCGACCGAGTCCATCAGCACCACGGCCGAGGCGAGGATCGTCCAGCCCACGACGAGCGCGCTGCCGGACAGGGCGATGGCCTGGGTCGCAGGGGACAGGCGGACAAAGCGGGTCTCTGTGTCGGATCTGAGGAAAAGGCGGCGTTCGGGAAAAGCGCGGGCCAGGGCGGCGCTTATGACTTGTCTTTGACCACGAAGCAAAGCTGTCCCCTTGTTCTTCTCATCCGGCATTCGCCGCAGTTTTATGCAAGTTGCCCTGTGCCTATCGAGCGACACCTGATGCCGCAACAGCTTTGCCCCCACCTTCACACTTGTCTTGCGGATTCACGCGTACGTGAGCGAGATCCTGCCGATTCTCTGTGACTTACCCGTTATGCGAGTGGGCTGAATCAAAATTCTCCCACGGCGCTAGTTTCGGGGAGCAGGAGAGAGGCGTCGCCGTAAGAGAAAAAGCGGTAGCGTTTGGCGATCGCGTGGGCATAGACGCGGCGGATTTCTTCGGTCCCGAGGAAGGCTGAGACCAGCATCATCAGTGTGCTTTTCGGCAGGTGGAAATTCGTCATCAGCGCATCGGCGATCCGAAACCGGAACCCGGGCGTGATGAAGATGTCGGTGTCCCCGCTCCAGGCCGCGATCTCGCGCGGGGCGGTCGCGGCCGTCTCGATCAGCCGCAGCGCCGTGGTGCCGACGGGGATGATGCGCCCGCCCGCGTGTATGGTCTCCATGATCTCGGCGGCAGCCTGGGGCGAGACCTCGCCCCATTCGGCGTGCATCTTGTGTTCGGTGATGTCGTCGACCTTGACCGGCAGGAAGGTCCCGGCACCGACATGAAGCGTGACATGCGTGAATACGACGCCTCGTGCGGTCAGCGCACCGAGCAGCTCCTCGTCAAAATGCAGCGAGGCCGTGGGTGCGGCGACCGCGCCCTGCCGCTTCGCCCAGACAGTCTGGTAATCCTCGCGATCCTGCGCGTCGGCCGCGCGCTTGGCCGCGATGTAGGGGGGCAGGGGCATGGCGCCGACCTGGGCCAGGGCGGCGTCGAAATCCTCGCCGTCGAGGTTGAAGCGCAGGCTTGCCTGCCCCTCGTCCCGTTCTTCGACCACGGCCGACAGCGCATCGGAGAACACGATTTCCTCGCCGTCGCGCACCTTCTTCAGGGGCTTCAATAGCGCAGCCCACGTTCCGTCAGCGTGGGGCTCCAGCAGCGTCGCCTCAATCCGCGCGCCGTCGCTGCCCTCGCGGTGGCGCGTGCCCGACAGCCGCGCGGGGATCACCCGCGTGTCGTTCAGGACCAGCCGGTCACCGGGGCGCAGCCAGTCGGGCAGGTCGCGCACGATGGCGTCGGTGATCCGCTCGCCCTCGGCCACCAGAAGCCGTGCGGACGAGCGCGGGCGCGCGGGGCGGGTGGCGATCAACTCATCAGGCAGGTCGAAATCGAAGTTGGACAGGCGCATCGGGTCACTCGGCAGGTCGTGGTGGCGGCGGGCGGCGGAAGATCTCCCTAAACATGCCCGGCGTCAGAATGGAAAGCGGATTGACCCCCACCTGCGGTTGCGAAACGGGACCTTGCAACGTGAAACTGACCCCGAACAGCCCCTCGCCCCGCCTGGTGAAGATCGATCCGATCCGGTTCAACAGGTAGATCGGCGAGACGACGCCCTGCATGTCGAGCCGCTTGTTCACGGTATCATATACCCCGTCCATGGACAGGCCCAACGATGCCCCCGTGGCCGACGAGCGGTAGAGCGTGATCTGCTGCGGCGAGACGCGGAACTCGGCCGAGACGTCCTCGAACGGGATACCGCGGGTTTCGAGCTGCTCGAGCAGGCCGACGACCGAAATCGCGCTGAGCAGCTCGGCAATGGCGGGTGCGTCGCGCAGGAGGGGGTTCGTCACGCGAACCTGCCCCTCGTAGGTGCCCGCAGCACCCGTGGGGCGCAGGATCAGGTCGAGCTGCCCACCCTGCACCCGGTTCACCAGCCCTGCGTCGCGCAAAAGCGCACCCGCGTCCTGGGTCTGCATCCGGATCGCAGTCCCGCGCGCTTCGCCCACCAGCTCGCCCGTCACTTCGACGCCGCCATTGACGCGGCCGCGGAAATCGCCCGACAGGGCCACTCCCGGCGCGAGGTCAATGGCGGCATCCTGCAGCGCGATGGTGTCCGTCAGCGTCACCCGGTCGAGCCGCAGCGATACAGGCCCCCGCGCCTCGCCGCTGCCCCCGCCCGAGCCGCCGAGCTGCGCGCGGCGCAGGTCCACGCTGCCCGAAGGCACGGTGATCGCCACCGGCTCGCCGTTTCCCTGTGCCGCGATCGTGACGGCACCGTCGAACCAGTCGCCCACCACTACCCGGTCGAGCGTAAGCGCGCGAAAGCGGGTGCCGCCCTGCAGCTCGACCCGACCGCGCGCAAAGAGGCCGGGCGCCTCGAGCTGGAGGCGTTCCACTACGGGCGTGGAGCCGAGTGCAGCCTCGAGTTCGAAGGCGCCGGTGCGGTCGGGTGCCTTGGCCCAGTTTACCGCGTCCACGGAGAGGGAGAGGCCCGAGAGATCGGATCGGGCGCTGAGATGCGGGGCCGTGCCGGGGGCGAGGGCGATCTCGATGTCGGCCGTGCCGGTGCCAGAGAGCAGCCCGTCCGGCAGGGTGATACCGAGCGTGGCGAGCGTCGTTTCGGAGACAGTGGCGCTGCCTCGCACCGTGCCTTGCCCGCGCGAGTCGCCCGAAAGCGCCTGCTGCCACGCGCCGCGGAAGGGGATGCCGTCGAACTGTGCGGGCCCTTCGACGCGGATGCGGTCCGGATCGACGGATACCTCCATCCGGTCGGCCGTGATCGTACGCCCCGCGACCAGCGTGTCGGATCGGAGATCTGTAAGAATAGCGTCGGAGGAAAATGAGACCTCTTCGGGCGTCATCCCCTTCTTCAGCGGCAGCGTGATCGTCGTCGTGCCGCTCAGATGGCCCTCGGCAAGGTCCGGTGTGCGGCCGGCGCGTGACAGCAGGCTCAGCGGCGGGCGGTCGATCAGCGTGAGGACCGAGGGCAGGGGGCCATCTGCCACAATCTCGATCTGGCCCTGCGAGGGGCGCTCGCGGACGTCGGGGATGACGAAGGTGGTGCCCTTCAGGTCGACCGGCGCGCGATCGTCGGGCGTCATGCGCCCCGAGGCAACCCGCAGCGCGAACCGGTTGTCGTCGAGCGTGGCGAAGCCGGACGCATCCGTGACCGGGGGCAGGAACGGCACGGCCTGGGTGGTCGCGTCCCGGAAGGCGAAGCTGACGCTCGCCTCGGGCTTGTCGAACTCGGGGCGCTGGCGCAGGACCACGACGGGATCGGTGGCGATGCCTTCGCTGACCCGGTCGAGGAAGAACTGCCGTGCTTTCCGGGCCACCGGGGCGGGCCAGTAGCGGCGCAGGCGCTCGGCCGTCATCCGTTCGGCCGTGAGGCTGAGGTCGACGGACCAGCCGCCCTCGCCGGCCCAGGCGCGGGCGGTGCCGGTCAGCGCATCCTCGACCCCCGGCGTGTCGAGCGACAGGCTGTAGGCGCCTACGTCCACCGTGAACGGGTCGAGCCGGATGCGCATGTCGAGCGTGCCGCCCATCGCCGCGACCGGCTGGGGGAAGAGCGCCGGCGTGTCGACCCGCAGCGCCCCCACGTCGAGCTGCGCGATGACCGCGTTCGGAAAGCCGCCCGGACCGATTTCGTCCAGGTAGGCCTGGCCGCTCAACTGGCCCGAGCCGTCGGCTGCGTCGATGGACAGTTCGTCGATGGCTATGCGCCCCTTGGCCGGGTCGTAGGTCAGCGCCGCGCGGGCGTGCTGGAAGTCAAGCGGCGGGGTGCCGCGGCGCGGGTCGAGCGACCCCGCCCCGATCTCGAGCGCGGCGGACAGCTCCTTCAGCGCGCCTTCGGGGTTCAGCGTCGTTTCCAGCCGGCCCGAGATCGGCGCGTCGAGAACCGACAGCACGGCAAGGGCCGGCGCCTGTGCGGCGATGTCGGCGGCGGCGACACGGTCGAGTTCGGCTTTCAGCCGGGCGCCGGAATCTTCGGCATTCGTGGAAAGCTCGATCTGGGCGCGCGCCAGGTCCTCTGTCCCGTTGAAGATCTCGGCGTCGAGGGTGAAGGTCAGGCCGTCCGGGCCGCGCGTCAGCGCCGCGCCGCCGTCTGTCACCTGCCAGATCCGGTTGGCGCGCGCGTCCTCCAGCGTGATCTCGGCGCCCGTCAACTCGACGCGTTCGACCCGGTCGAGCGGGGGGCGGTCGAACGCCCCCTCAACGAGGTCGAGAAGCGCACCGGGACTGTCCGCGATGAACTCGCTGCCGCCCCCGAAGCTGAGAGCGAAGCGTCCTTCGTCGTCTCGCCGCAGCACCAGCCGCGCGCCGTTCACGCGCAAAAGGCTTGGCGCGATGCGGCCCGATACGGTCGCCGCCGTATCGAAGGCCAAGCCGATTTCGGACACGCGCGCGATCTCGCCCACGTCCCGGGCCGAGATGCGCACATCCTCGAGCCGCAGGCGCGGCACCGCCGGGCGGTCGAGCCCGACCGACACGGTGCCGAGGTCCACGTCCACCCCGGCCGTGCGCGCGTCGATCCGGGCCTCGATGGCCTCGACCACCACGTCAGGGAGGTCGATCCGCGTGCCGCTTTCCGCAAGCATCACCGCCGCGGCAACGAGCGCCACGGCAAATCCCACCGCAAGCAGAAGGGCCGTGCGGATCACATGCGCGCCGGCACGTCCGACGGTCTGGACCCGGTTAACCATGGCGTGCAATCTGACGACTTTTCCGGCCATTGACCACGCCCCGCGCTGCGGCGGATTGCCTTTCGCCGATCGCGCTGCATCTGCCCCGGCAAGACGACCATCGAAGGAGACCCGCATGGACCTGACCGGCCAGACCGCCCCCGACATCGA
Source organism: Palleronia sp. (assembly GCF_042089775.1). Classification (NCBI taxonomy): domain Bacteria; kingdom Pseudomonadati; phylum Pseudomonadota; class Alphaproteobacteria; order Rhodobacterales; family Roseobacteraceae; genus Palleronia; species Palleronia sp. Next base: position 31,557 of record NZ_JBELKF010000029.1, on the reverse strand, counting down.
GCTGCCCCGCGACGGGGGGGACACCATCCGCCTCTCGGCGATCAACGGCCCGGTGGTCGTCTTCTTCTATCCCCGCGCCGATACGCCCGGATGCACGACCGAGGCCAAGGGGTTCACCGACGCCGCCGATGCCTTCGCCGAAGCGGGCTTCACCGTGCTGGGCGTGTCGAAGGACCCGGTGGCGAAGCAGGACAAGTTCCGCGACAAGCACGGGCTGAAGGTGGCACTTCTGTCGGACGCCGATGGGGATGTGTGCGAGCGCTACGGCGTCTGGGTCGAGAAGAGCATGTACGGCAAGACCTCGATGGGAATCGAGCGGTCGACCTTCCTGCTCGATGCGGACAAGAGGGTCGTGCGCGAATGGCGCAAGGTGAAGGTGCCGGGCCATGTGGACGACGTGCTCGGGGCCGCGCAGGCGCTCTAGTCGGACCGGACCGGCGTCGGCAACGGGCGCCGGGGTGTCGGCGATGAAACAGAACCCGTCCCGGACCCCGTTGTAGCCGGGCCGGACCCATCAGGATGAGGCAGCAATGATCGCGGTTATCGGTAGCGCCTGGGCGCTGTTCCTCGGCATGGGCCTGTTGATGGTCGGCAACGGGATGCAGGGCACCCTTCTGGGTATCCGGGGCGAGATCGAGGGCTTTTCGACCTTCGAGATGTCGTTCGTCATGGCCGCCTATTTCGCCGGCTTCCTTGGCGGATCGCAACTGGCGCCCGAGATGATCCGCAGGGTCGGCCACGTCCGCGTCTTTGCGGCGCTGGCCTCGTTCATCTCGGCCGTGCTGATCCTGTTCCCGTCCGTGACCGAGCCCTGGGCCTGGATCTTGCTGCGGATCATCATCGGCTTCTGCTTCTCGGGCGTCTACGTCACGGCCGAAAGCTGGCTGAACAATGCCACCACGGTCGAGACGCGGGGGCAGGCGCTTTCGGTCTACATGATCGTGCAGATGGGCGGCATCGTCGCGGCGCAGTCCCTTGTCGCCGTGGGCGATCCGTCGGGCTTTCTTCTGTTCGTGATCCCGTCGGTGCTGGTGTCGCTGTCCTTCGCGCCGATCCTTCTGTCGATCGCGCCGACACCGCCATTCGAGACGACGAAGCCCATGAGCCTCGCGCGGCTCTTTCGCCTGTCGCCGCTGGGCTGCGTCGGCATGTTCCTGACGGGGGGCATGTACGCGGCGCAGTTCGGCATGGCATCGGTCTACGCGACGCAGGCGGGGCTGACCGTGCCCCAGATCTCGTCCTTCATCGGGGCGATCTTCCTCGGCGGGCTGATCTTCCAGTACCCGGTGGGATGGCTTTCCGACCGGCTCGACCGGCGGGTGCTGATCCTCGGCTGCTCGATCTTCGGGACGATCGTCTGCGCGTTCGGCGTGATCCTGCCGGCTTCGTTCGCCGTGGTCGCGACGATCGGCTTTCTTACCGGGGGCATGGTCAACCCGCTTTACGCGCTACTGATCGCGCATACCGCCGACCACCTCGACTACGAGGACATGAGCGCGGCGTCGGGCGGGCTGATCTTCATGAACGGGCTGGGCGCGATCGCCGGTCCCGTGGCCATCGGCGGTCTGATGACGGCGGTGGGACCGAGCGGCTTCTGGCTTTTCGTCACGGCGCTCCTGGCGCTGCTCTCCGCCTATGCCGCGTTCCGCATGACGCGCCGCCCGGCGCCGAGCGTGGACGAGACGGGGGCCTACGTGTCGCTGACCCCGTCGGTCTCGACCGTTGGCGTCGTGGCCGGTGCCGAATGGGCCGAAGCGCAACAGGAGGAGGACGCAGCTGCGTCCTGACCAATTGGTGCCGTTGCGTCACGCGGCGCGGGCGCTAGGCTGACCGGCACCGCACCGCGCAAGGAGTGAAGTTTGATGGTGTCATCCGAGGACGTTCTGGCCTTCTGGCTCGATGAAGTCGGCCCCGAGGGATGGTATGCCGGGAGCGACGAGCTGGACGAGACGTGCCGCGACAGGTTCGGCGAGGTGTGGGAGGACGCCGCCGAGGGCGGCTTGGGCCTGTGGCTGACCTATCCGTCGGGCGCTTTGGCCTACCTGATCGTGACCGACCAGTTGCCACGCAACATGTTCCGCGGGACGGCGAAGAGCTTTCAGACCGACGCGGCCGCGCTCGCCGTGGCGAAGGGAGCGATCGGGAAGGGGTGGGACCTCAAGATCGACCCGCCGGCGCGCCAGTTCTTCTATCTGCCGATGATGCACTCCGAGAACCTGTGCGACCAGGACCGCTGCGTGCGGCTGTTTCACACGCGCATGCCCGAGGCCGAGGACAATCTCGTGCACGCCAGGGCGCATCGCGAGGTGATCCGCCGGTTCGGCCGCTTCCCCTACCGAAACGAGGTCCTGTCGCGCGAGATGCGCGGGGGCGAGGCCGCGTTCTTGGAAAAAGGCGGCTATGGGGCCGTGGTGCGCCAGACGCGCGAGGCGGCCGCCTGAGGCGGACCCGGAACCGGTTCGGGGGCTCTCCGTTGGCCCAACAACGGAATATGGAGGTTTTCCATGAAGAGCATCTGGGCCGCCGTCGCCTTGATCGTGGCAGGGCTGGTTATCGTCGTCCTGCGTCCCGCCTACCTCGCGGACGGGCAGGCCGTCGGCGTCTATTCGTTCTCGGGCAGCGTGCTGCCCTGGATTGGCTGGATCCTGCTGGTCGCGGGCGTGATCCTCGCCGTCGTGGGGTTCACCCGGTCGCGCAAGAAGAACCGGCGCCGCTGAGGCACGACTGAAACACGCTTGCCACGGGCGCCCGAGGGGCGTTTGTGGCGGGCATGACTTTGCGCCGCTCTGACTGGTCCCTCATCCTCATCCTGTTCACCACCGGGCTGTTCGCCGCATGGCAGTTCGGAAAGGTCGCGCTTGTCCTGCCGCAGGTGGCCGGCGCCTACGGTCGCACGCCCGAGGGCGTTGCTTGGCTTGTGTCGGTGGTGGGGGTGGTCGGGATCTTGCTTGGCGCTGTCGGAGGCAACCTCGTCGCGTCATTCGGTGCGCGCCGGGTGCTGCTGTTCGCGGTGTGGCTGGGCGCGGGGCTGTCGACCCTCCAGGTGATAGGCCTGCCGCTGCCGGCGCTGGCCGTGACGCGCGCGGCCGAAGGGCTGTCCCACCTTCTCATCGTGGTTGCCGCGCCGGTATTGATCGCAGGCGCAGCGAGCGACAGTGGCCGGTCCATCGCCATGGGCCTGTGGGCGACGTTTTTCGGCGTCGCGTTCGCACTGGGGGCCGTGATCTTCCCGCCTCTTGTCGCGGCCGTCGGGCTGCCGGGGCTGTTCATCGCCCATGCCGCTGGTTTCGCGGCGCTTGCCCTGCTCCTGTCGGCCCGGCTTCCGCGACAGCCGCGAATGCCGCTGGGGGCAGACCTTATCGCGCAGCATACCCGCATCTACGGCACCCCGCGTCGTGCCATGCCGGGCCTGTGCTTTGTATTCTACACGATGCTCTTCGTGGCGCTGGTCACGCTGATCCCGGTGGCGCTTCACCGGCCAGGGCTGGCGGCGATCCTGCCGCTGATCAGCCTGACGGGCACCTTCGGGGCAGGGTGGCTGGCGCGGCGAATCCCCGCGGCGTGGCTTCTGGTGATTGGCTTTGTCGGCTGCCTGCTGTCGGCCGCGCTCATCTGGGGCGGCGCAACGTGGGGCGTCTTTTCGCTGTTCGCGACGATGGGGCTGGTGCCTGGCGCGGCCTTCGCGCTGATCCCCGTGCTGAACCCCGGCGTGCCCGACCGCGCGCTGGCCACGGGCGGGATCGCGCAGATGGGGAATGTCGGGTCGACCCTTGGCACGCCGATCTTCGCGACGCTGCTGGCGACGGGGGGCGAGGGCGGCCTCTGGGGCGGCGTCGCGCTGTTCTCGGTCGGTGGCCTTGCGGCGACGGCTGCACTTGCCCATCTGGTGCGCAGGGAACGGGCTGCGGGCGTTCCCGTTTAGTTCCAACTATCGATTGGCGCGGGTCCGGCAGGGGTCTATGTTGGCGTCGAGCGAGCCGAAGGGGGTCAGAATGGCCGAGCTGAAGAAGATCGAGGTCCGCGGCGCCCGCGAGCATAACCTCAAGGGGATCGACGTTGACATCCCGCGCGACGAGCTGGTGGTCATTACCGGCCTCTCGGGCTCGGGCAAGTCCTCGCTCGCCTTCGACACGATCTATGCCGAGGGCCAGCGCCGCTATGTCGAATCGCTGTCGGCCTATGCGCGCCAGTTCCTCGACATGATGCAGAAGCCGGACGTTGACCACATCAGCGGCCTGTCCCCGGCGATCTCGATCGAGCAGAAGACGACGTCGAAGAACCCCCGCTCGACCGTCGGCACCGTGACCGAGATCTACGACTACATGCGCCTTCTGTTCGCGCGCGCCGGCACCCCCTACAGCCCCGTGACCGGCAAGCCGATCGAGGCGCAGCAGGTGCAGGACATGGTCGATACGGTCATGCGGATGGAGGAGGGAACGCGCGGCTTTCTGCTGGCCCCGATCATCCGCGACCGCAAGGGCGAGTACAAGAAAGAGTTCCTGGAGCTGCGCAAGCAGGGCTTTCAGCGGGTGAAGGTGGACGGCACCTTCTATGAGTTGGACGAGCCGCCGATTCTCGACAAGAAATTCCGCCACGACATCGACGTGGTCGTGGACCGGATCGTCGTGCGCGAGGGGCTGGAAACGCGGCTGGCGGATTCGTTCCGCACCGCGCTGGACCTGGCCGACGGGATCGCGATCCTTGAAACTGCGCCCCGCGAGGAAGAGGGCGAGGCCGAGCGCATCACCTTCAGCGAGAATTTCGCCTGTCCCGTCTCGGGCTTCACCATTCCCGAGATCGAGCCGCGCCTGTTCTCGTTCAACGCCCCCACCGGCGCCTGCCCGGCCTGCGACGGCCTTGGCGTCGAACTGTTCTTCGACCCTGCGCTGGTGGTGCCGGACCAGAACCTGAAGGTCGGCGATGGCGCCATCGCGCCCTGGCGCAAGGGGAAGTCGCCGTATTTCACCCAGACGATCCAGGCGATGGCCAAGCATTATGGTTTTTCGGCCGCGACGAAGTGGAAGGACCTGCCCGACAAGGTGAAGGACGTGTTCCTCTTCGGCTCGGGCGAGGAAGAGATCAAGTTTCGCTACGACGAGGGCGGGCGCGTCTATACGGTCGAGCGCACGTTCGAAGGTGTCCTCCCGAACATGGAGCGGCGCTACCGCGAGACCGACTCGGCCTGGATTCGCGAAGAATTCGAGCGCTACCAGAACAACCGGCCTTGCGAAGTCTGCAGCGGCTACCGCCTGCGCCCCGAGGCGCTGGCCGTCAAGATCGCCGACCACCACGTCGGCGAAGTCGTCGAGAAGTCGATCTCCCAGGCGCTCGCCTGGTGCGAGACGGTGCCCGACAAGCTGTCCAGGCAGAAGAACGAGATCGCCCGCGCCATCCTCAAGGAGATCCGTGAGCGCCTTGGCTTCCTGAACAACGTGGGCCTCGAATACCTGACCCTGTCGCGCAACGCCGGCACCCTGTCGGGCGGCGAATCGCAGCGGATCCGGCTAGCATCCCAGATCGGCAGCGGCCTGACGGGCGTCCTGTATGTTCTCGACGAGCCGTCCATCGGCCTGCACCAGCGCGACAACGACCGTCTGCTGACTACGCTGAAGAACCTGCGGGACCAGGGGAACACGGTCATCGTGGTCGAGCATGACGAAGAGGCCATCCGCGAGGCCGACTATGTCCTCGACATCGGCCCCGGTGCGGGTGTGCATGGCGGCCACATCATCGCCGCCGGCACCCCGCAAGAGATCATGGACACGCCCGAGAGCGTGACCGGCGACTACCTGGCTGGTCGGCGCGAGATCGCCGTGCCGACCGAGCGCCGGAAGGGCAACAAAAAGAAGCTGACAGTCGTGAAGGCCAGCGGCAACAATCTGCAGGACGTCACCGTCGACTTCCCGCTGGGCAAGTTCGTCTGCGTGACCGGGGTGTCGGGCGGGGGCAAGTCCACGCTGACCATCGAGACGCTGTTCAAGACGGCTTCGATGCGGCTGAACGGGGCGCGCCATACGCCCGCGCCCTGCGAGACGATCAAGGGGCTGGAGCATCTCGACAAGGTCATCGACATCGACCAGCGCCCCATCGGCCGCACGCCGCGGTCGAACCCTGCGACCTATACCGGCGCCTTCACCCCGATCCGCGACTGGTTCGCGGGGCTGCCCGAGGCGAAGGCGCGAGGCTACAAGCCCGGCCGCTTCTCGTTCAACGTGAAGGGCGGCCGCTGCGAAGCGTGCCAGGGCGACGGCGTCATCAAGATCGAGATGCACTTCCTCCCGGATGTCTATGTCACCTGCGAGACCTGCGGCGGCGCGCGCTACAACCGCGAAACGCTGGAGATCAAGTTCAAGGGCAAGAGCATAGCCGACGTTCTTGATATGACGGTTGAAGATGCTCAGAGCTTTTTCCAGGCGGTCCCCTCGATCCGCGAGAAGATGGACGCGCTGGTCCGCGTCGGCCTTGGCTACATCAAGGTTGGCCAGCAGGCGACCACGCTGTCGGGTGGTGAGGCGCAGCGCGTGAAGCTGTCGAAGGAGCTGGCGCGGAGGTCCACGGGCCGGACGCTCTACATCCTCGACGAGCCGACCACGGGCCTGCATTTCGAGGATGTGAAGAAGCTGCTCGAGGTGCTGCACGAGCTGGTCGATCAGGGAAACACAGTCGTGGTAATCGAGCACAACCTCGACGTTATCAAGACGGCCGATTGGCTGGTGGATATCGGGCCCGAGGGCGGCACCGGTGGTGGCACCCTTGTCGCGACCGGCACACCCGAGGACGTGGCCGAGGTCGAGGCCTCGCACACGGGGCGCTACCTCAAGCCGATGCTTGCGCCGCGCCGTGTTGCCGCGGAATAGGCGTGGTCACCAGATCAGGACGTCTGCGATCGGCCGCACCTCGAGTACTTCGCGCGTCTTGCGGTCCAGAGTGTAGATGAACTCGTCCGTGCGGGTATAGCATTTGTCCCTTGTCAGCGGCGGCAGGTCCAAGCCAGCGTAACTGTGCGCAATCTTCAGGCCATCTGGAACCGTGTCGCCGACCGCGTAGACCGCCTTCGGAATCGGAACCGGTTTGTCTTGCGCCGTCGCAGACCCGGTCAGCAGCGAGAAGGCCGCGATCGACGCGACGGAACTGAACGAGCCCGTCATTGCGACACCTGTGCGATGACGCGGCGGGTCTGAAAGTCTGCGCGATAGATCTCGGACCCGACACGGAAGTAGGCCCAGCCGTCTTCCGCGGGAGGGAGGCCGAGATAGTCGGTGCCGATCACGGTGAGTGCGTCCTCCGGCAACTGGTCACCTGTTGCCAGCGGCTCGGCCACGCGAGCAGGCGCCGCCATGAACTTGGCCGCGGTGCTTGCAACTCGGGGCCGGTCGCCGGGCACGCATACTTTGCGCGGCCCGTCCATTTCGCACGCGGCATGCAGGGGGCCCGGCAACAGGGCGAGTATGAGGCAGACGTGACGCATGGACGAGAAACGGGCGCCCGGGGCGCCGGTTCCGTCAGGCGGCGAGGTGCAGCCAGACAGGCACGTGATCCGACGGTTTCTCCCGCGCGCGCAGGTCCGATTCGATCCAGCAATCTTCAAGCATGTCGGCCGCCTGCGGTGTCAGCAGGTGGTGGTCGATGCGGATGCCGTCGTTCCGGTTCCACGCGCCGGCCTGATAGTCCCAGAACGAGTAGTGGCCCCCGGCGCGGGTGCGAACCCGCAGCGCGTCCGTCAAGCCGGCACCGTGGACCAGCCGGCGGAAGGCGGCGCGGGTGTCGGGCAGGGCAAGGGCGTCCTGCGCCCACGCCTCGGGGCGGGCGGCATCGCGGGACTCGGGGATGACGTTGTAGTCGCCGCAGAAGACGGCCGGTTCCTCGGTCGCCATGATCTGCGCGATGCGGGCGCGCAGACGCTCCATCCAGGCGAGCTTGTAGTCGTATTTCGGCCCCGGAGCGGGGTTGCCGTTGGGCAGGTAGAGGCAACAGACGCGCACGGCCCGCTCGCCCATCACGGTCGCCTCGATATAGCGGGCGTGGTCGTCGGTATCGTCGCCGGGCAGGCCGCGCGTCACATCCTCGAGCGGGAGCTTCGACAGGATCGCGACCCCGTTGAAGGATTTCTGCCCGTGGGTATGGAGGGTATAGCCCAGATCCTCGATCTGCTCGCGCGGGAAGGTCTCGTCCGTGGACTTGATCTCTTGCAGGCAGGCCACGTCGGGTGCTGACTCGGCCAGCCAGTCGAGAAGCACGGGCAGGCGCGCCTTGACGCCGTTGATGTTGAAGGTGGCGATTTTCATGGCGCTAGCTCTGCGCCTTATCGTTCTTCTGCGAGGACACCGAATTTTTAGTTTCGTCAGAAGGGCTCTCGTGCACGACCGTTTCATGCTCAAGAACTGACGTGCCGACGTTCAAGCATATTACGTCGGCAGAATCTTCGCCAAAATGCTCGGCCATCTTATGCCTAAACAGATCTAGCTTCCTTACTTGCTTGAAAAGCGCCCATGTTTCAAACTGCTCTGCGCCAATCTCGTCCCGAACTGCGCCATCAATTCGTGCTGGAAGCTTGTCGTACTCTTCCCGGAGACAGCAGATCGCCAAGGCGAATTTTCCATCCAGAATGCTCCAGTCTCTTAAGGATAACGCGTCCTCGGTTTTCTCTCTTCGCTTATCTGGAGGAATGGACTCATCTAGGAAGAATGAAAGTGAAAGATTTATCACTGCGAAAGCTCTCTCAGATTCAGTTACATTCTCGCAATCATCGAGGATAAACTTCGCGATGGCTTTAGCGATTTCGTATTCTTCCGCGATGAGGAACTCATGGGAGGCGTTAATAAGGTGGGAGCTCGAAGTCGCAGATTCCGCAGGGCGAAGTTTTCTCCAGATTCTATGTATATTGAATAATCCGACCAGCGCAACGGTTTCGGCTGCGTGCATAATGTATGGAGTTGATATAGGGATTGCCTGCCCGATTTCAGGCAGGTCTTTGCAGGAATATCCCTTGGCCTTTAGGTTGTCGAGATATCTTGCGTTCACTACGCCGCCTGCATGTGTCAGAAGATTGCGCCGTTCGCAAACTTCGACAAACTTCAGCATGAGGGCTTGGGACAGCGGCTTAAGACTAAGTCGTTTCTCAATATCTTCGATCTGGTTTGCGTGGGAATTTCTTGATATCTTGTCGACTTTCTCTTCGACGATCTGGCGCTTTATTGACTGGATGTCTTCGCTTAGAATGACGGCGGTTGCAGCAATGACGCTATCCTTCGAGATGAATGCGCGAGGAGTCTCTCCGATGGCTTTCCGCAGGGCGTCAGAAAAAACTGCTTCATACTGTGATATTAGTGAAAGAATTTGAGACGACCGATGGATACGTACGATACGCAAAGATCTATTGGCCGACTTCAGCTTTGCGCTTAGCGGGCCTAACGCAGATGATGGAAGTTCATAAATCTTCTCTAGCAGCTCTCCGTCGTCATTCTCCAATCTCTCAATTTTTTCCTCAAGGAGATTTCCTCTATCTTGGATATATGCTTTGGCGTTGCTTTCGACTTCTTGTGTATGAATTTCGTGAGCCACTAGGCTGAGCATCGGAACCATTTCTATGGTCCCGATGATATACTCCATCCACGTGGCCGAAAGAGTTTCAAAGCTAGATGTATCGTCGTCGTCTGGAGTCAAGCTGCGCGAATTGTCACTTTCCTGATCCGGCGTGGCTCGGTCGATACCAATCTTGATGACGCGACCGTTGTCTTCTTTGATATTGGCAAGGAAATAAGATCGGTTTTGGTCTCCGCAATCCGGCAAGGCAGTCTCCGCGCATGATTAGGCCCCTAAGGCCACGCTAGACGCATTGAATGTGGATTGGAACGGGAAACTCACATCGCAAAGCTTGTCCCGCACCCGCAGGAACTCGTGGCGTTCGGGTTGTCGATGGTGAAGCGGGCGCCGATGAGCTCTTCGGTGAAGTCGATCACCGCGCCGGTCAGAAAGGGCAGGGAGATCTGGTCGACCAGCACGCGCTCTCCGTCCTTTTCGAGGATCAGGTCGTCCTCTTCGGGGGCGTCGAGCTTGATCTCGTACTGGAAGCCCGAGCAGCCGCCGCCCTCGACGGCGACGCGCAGCGCCTGGCCCTGATCGCCGGCGCCGATCTCCTGCAGCCGGGTAAAGGCGCGGTCGGTGACTTTTGGCGGAAGGTGCATGGCGGGCCCCGTCAGG
>NZ_JBELKF010000029.1:0-21347 GCF_042089775.1 Palleronia sp. | reverse complement strand
GAATATATGGGACGCGGCCCGGTCGAACAAGGAGCGCCCCACCCGTGACCGCCATCTATGCCTCAGACCCCGAGGGCAGCCGCGGGCGGCTGTTCCCCGAGAGCTATTCGACCTTCCGCTCGCCCTTCCAGCGCGACCGGGACCGGATCATCCATGCCAGCGCCTTCCGGCGGCTGAAGCACAAGACGCAGGTCTTCATCGAGCACGAGGGCGATTATTTCCGCACCCGGCTGACCCACTCGATCGAGGTGGCGCAGGTGGCGCGCACCATCGCGGGCGTGCTGGGGCTGAACAGCGACCTGACCGAGGCGGTGGCGCTGGCCCATGACCTGGGCCATCCGCCCTTCGGCCATACGGGCGAAGAGGCGCTGTCGGCGCTGATGGCGCCCTATGGCGGGTTCGACCACAACGCGCAGGCGATCCGCATCGTCACCTCGCTGGAGCGGCACTATGCCGAGTTCGACGGCCTGAACCTGACCTGGGAGACGCTGGAGGGGATCGCCAAGCATAACGGCCCCGTCGTGGGGGAGGTGCCCTATGCGCTGGCCGAATACGTGGCGCGGCACGACCTGGAGCTGGGGACCCATGCGAGCGCCGAGGCGCAGGTGGCGGCGCTGGCGGACGACATCGCCTACAACAACCACGATCTGCATGACGGGCTGCGGGCCGAGCTGTTCTCGACCGACGAGCTGGCCGAACTGCCGCTGCTGGATGAGTGCTTTGCGCGGGTGGACGAGCTGTATCCGGGGCTGAACTATTACCGGCGGCGGCACGAGGCGCTGCGGCGGTTCTTTGGCCTGCTGGTCGAGGATGTGATCGCCGAGGCGCAGGCGGCGCTGGCCGAGGTGGACCCGCAGTCGGCGGATGACGTGCGGATGGCGGGGCGGCCGGTGGTGCGATTTTCGCCAGCCGTTTGGGAGCAGTTGAAGGTGATCCGCACGTTCCTGTTCCACCGGATGTACCGCGCGCCGGACGTGGTCGAGATGCGGGCGAAGGTGACGCAGGTGGTCGAAGAGCTGTTCCCGCTGTTCATGGAGCGGACGGACTTGCTGCCAAAGCAGTGGCGCAAGGATGTCGAGGACGCGCAGGGCGAGGTGGAGCTCGCGCGGATCGTGCTGGATTACATAGCCGGGATGACCGATCGCTTCGCTATCCAGAGCCACGAGCGGCTGATCGGTGGCGATCTGGCCAAGGAGATCTGAAGGGCGGCGTTAAGCTCAGGCGCGGAAGTGTTTCGCGAGCTTCAGCCCTTGGCCTTGGTAGTTCGACGCGATCTCGTGTCCATACAGTCGCTCGGGTCGCTGGCTCATGCGTTCGTAGACGAGCCGTCCAACGACTTGCCCATGTTCCAGGACGAAGGGCGCTTCGTGGCAGCGCACCTCGAGCACGCCGCGCGCGCCGATGCCGCCATAGCCGAAGCCGGGATCGAAGAACCCGGCGTAGTGTACGCGGAATTCCCCGACCATCGCGAGGTAGGGTGCCATCTCGGCGGCATAATCGGGGGGGATCGTGACAGCTTCGTTGCTTACGAGGATGTAGAAGGCGCCGGGGTCGAGGATCAGGCGGCCCTCGGTCGTGTGCAGCTCTTCCCAAAATTCGCCGACGGGATAGTGGCCAATGAGATCAAGGTCGATCACGCCGGTATGCGGCTTGGCCCGGTAGCCGACCAGATCGCCGTCGGCCGGGCGCAGGTTCACGGAAAAGCCGAGCCCGCCATCGATGACAGGCTCGCAATCGACCAGAGGCTGAGCTGCGTGAAGCGCGCGTAGATCGACGTCGTCCAGCGTGGCTGGTCCGTCGCGGAAGCGAACCTGGTTCAGCCGCATGCCCGGCCGGACCAGAACCGAGAACGAGCGGGGGCAGATCTCGGCGTAGAGCGGGCCGTCATAACCTTCGGGGATCCTGTCGAACTCGGTCCCGTCATCGGTCACGACGCGGGTCAGCAGGTCCAGGCGCCCGGTCGAGCTTTTCGCGTTGGCCACCGCACGCAGTCCGTGGGGCAGGGCGAGCCGCTCGGTCAGAGGCACGAGGTAGACACAGCCCTTCTCCAGAACGGCCCCGTTCGAAAGGTCAATCGCGTGCATCGAAAATTCAGTGAGCCGGTCAGCGATGCTGCGGCCCCGTCCGGGCAGGAACGACGCGCGGACGCGGTGCGCGACGCCGCCGAGCCGCAGGTCAAGCGAAGCAGGCTGGATCTGTGCGGCATCGATGGGGGGATCGGCTGACAGGGAGCCTGCCTTGATCAGCTGGGCGATCTGCTGGCTGGCGAGGACGCCGGTCATAGCGTGTCTTCCCCCGTGCCGCTGCACTCATCCCAAGGTTGGTAGCTGGTCGGGCTAGCAGGACTCGAACCTGCGACCTTCCGTCCCCCAGACGGACGCGCTACCAGGCTGCGCCATAGCCCGACTGTGGGGTCTTCTATCGAAACGGCTGGCAGGGGCAAGGGGCCTTTCGCGGATTTTTCTCGCGGCTACGCGCGGGCATCCCAAGCGCGCGCAAGGTGTTCGGCCGCGACCAGGGCAGATGACAACGCATTCCCCTTGCAAACCCGAACGGCGCGGGAAGCGATTGCCAGCGGCGTAATGACGAGCGGCGGCGGCAGAGCCGCATTTTCGTCGAAAAGCGGCGGCTCGGAGAGCCAGTTCCGAGCCCCGGCGTCCCCCGGTGTCGCGCGAGAATAGGTCATCTGCGCCTCGGGCTGTTCTTCCTCGGGCGCGTTCTCGCCCGTCCCGGCGCCTTCGTCAGCGGCGTAGGTGCCCTCGGACGGTTCAGACCAGTGCGGCTCGGGAGCATCGTCGTTTGCGACCGCAGGGCGCTCGTCCTGGGACTCATCCTCCTCGGCCAGATATGCGGCGAGCGTTTCCACGGCCTGTTCGGCATCGTCGGTGAACGGCCACCGGTCGGGGGGCGGGTTGTCGACCTTGGGACGAACGGGGTTCAGCGTGATGACCTTGGCCGAGCCCTTGTCCCAGCCGTCGCCGTCGATGGACGGGGCCAGGGCGGCGACATGGCGCACGCCTTCTTCGCGCAGAAGCTTCTGCACACCGCGTATCGTCAGCCCCTCATCATGGAGAAGGCGCTTGATGCCGCCAAGAAGCTGCATGTCCGCGGGGCGGTAATAGCGCCGCCCGCCGGCGCGCTTGACCGGCTTGACCTGCGTGAAGCGGCTTTCCCAGAAGCGCAGGACGTGGGTCGGCACCTCGAGCCAGTCGGCGACCTCGCTGATGGTGCGGAAGGCGTCGGGTCCCTTGGACATGCTCAGCCGTCCGACTTGCCGTTCATCTGCGACTTGTTGCCGGCCGCGATCCGGTCGCGCATCAGGTGCGAGGGACGAAAGCTGAGAACCCGACGCGGACTGATCGGCACCTCTTCCCCGGTCTTGGGATTGCGCCCCACCCGGGCGGCCTTGTCGCGAAGGGTGAAGGTGCCGAAGGACGAGATCTTGACGGTCTCACCGGCGACGAGCGCGTCCGAAATATGATCCAGAACACTCTCCACCAGATAGGCGGATTCGTTTCGGCTGAGGCCGACCTCGCGATGTACGGCTTCGCACAGGTCCATGCGCGTGAGCGTCTTCGACATCTCATCCCCCCGGAAGTTTTGGTAGAATTGGGTCAGGCCCCGTAAGAAGTCAACGATTTCAGGGGCCGCCGGATGCGTGACTACCAGCGCAGAACGATCGACCCCCAGGCCAGGCCGCCGCCGATGGCCTCGGCCACCAACAGGTCGCCCTGCTTGATCTGCCCGTTCTGGCGAGCAACCGACAGCGCCAGGGGGATCGATGCGGCCGAGGTATTGCCGTGGTCCTGAACCGTGACCACCACGCGGTCCATGCTGATGCCCATCTTCTGGGCGGTCGCCTTGATGATGCGGATGTTCGCCTGGTGGGGAACGACCCAGTCCACGGCGTCAGGCCCTACGCCGGCTTTCCCCAGGGCGCTGTGGGCGGTGCTGGCCAGCTTATCGACGGCGTGGCGGAACACCTCGCGCCCCTCCATCCGCAAATATCCCGTCGTCTGTGTCGAGACGCCGCCATCGACGTAAAGGAGATTGCGGTGACGTCCGTCCGAGTGAAGGTCCGTGGCAAGGATGCCCCGGTCTTCGGCCGTGCCTTCGCCCTCTCCAGCTTCGACAACCACGGCGCCCGCGCCGTCGCCGAACAGGACCGAGGTCGAGCGATCGCTCCAGTCCATGATCCGGCTGAAGGTTTCGGCCCCGATCACGAGGATGCGCTTTGCCTGCCCGGAAACGATCATCCCGTTCGCGGTGGACAGGGCAAAGACGAAGCCCGCGCAGACGGCTTGGATGTCGAAGGCAAAGCCGGTGGTCATGCCAAGCTTGGCCTGCACCATGGTCGCGGCGGACGGAAACGTCAGGTCCGGCGTCGAGGTGGCCACGATGAGCGCGTCGATATCCTCGGGCGTAAACCCCGCATCGGCGAGCGCGGCGCGGGCGGCATGTGCGGCAAGGTCGGAGGTCGTCTCGCCCTCGGCCGCAAAGTGCCGGCGTTCGATACCTGACCGCGAGCGAATCCACTCGTCCGAGGTCTCGATCTTGTCCTCGAACCAGGCGTTCTCGACGATGCGCTCGGGCAGGTAGTGTCCCACCCCCACGACACGGGCGCGCGTGAGGCTCATGTGCCGCTCCTGATCTCGGGCTCTGTGCCGGTGGCTGCCATCACGTCGTCGGCCGAAGCGACGCGTGCGGCGAGGCGCGTATTGAAGTCCTTCTGCGCCAGCTTGAACGCCAGCTTGATCGCCGCCGATACGCCGGTGTCGTCGGCGGACCCGTGGCTCTTCACCACGGTGCCGTTCAACCCCAAAAATACACCGCCATTCACCCGCCGCGGGTCGATCCGCTTTTGCAGACGCTTGAGCGAGGTCAGCGCGAGCATTGCAGCGAGCTTCGACAGTGGGGTGTGATTGAACGCCTCGCGCAGGGCATCGCGGATGAAGGCAGCGGTGCCTTCGCCGGTCTTTAGCGCAACGTTGCCGGTGAAGCCGTCCGTGACGACCACGTCGACCCGGTCCGATGGGATGTCTCCGCCTTCGACGAAGCCAACGAACTCGAAATCGGCGGGCCCTGCGGCCTGCGCGATCAGCTCGTGCGCCTCTTTCATCTCGGGGCGGCCCTTGTGCTCTTCGGTGCCGTTATTCAGCAGGCCGATGCGGGGGCGGACGACCTCCTGCCCGTTGCGGGCGTAGGTGCAGCCCATCAGGGCGTATTGCAGCAGGTCGCGGGGGTCTGCCTTGATGTCGGCGCCCACGTCCAGCATCACGTTGAAGCCCGACGGATTGCGCGACGGCCAGAGGCAGGCGATCGCCGGGCGGTGGACGCCGGGAAGCTTCCTCAGCCGCATGACCGACAGCAGCATGAGCGCGCCGGTATTGCCGCAGCTGACCGCCACCTCGGCCTCATGATTCTTCACCGCTTCGATGCAGGACCACATGGACGTCTGCTGCCCGTGCCGCAGCACATTGGACGGCTTGTCGTCCATTGACACGGTGGCGGGGCAGTCGCGGATCTCGACCCGGTCGCTCAGGCGACGCTTTTCGACAAGCGGCCCAAGCTCCGCGGCGGGACCGTGAAGCAGGAAACGGATATCCGGGTTCTTCTCGGCAGACCGTGCCATGCCGGCGACGACGGTTTTGGGACCGTTGTCGCCACCCATGGCATCCACCGACAGAACAAAGGGTCCGGCCTTATGGCCTTCCCCGTCTGGTCCTGTCGTCGGAGCCCGCGACATCGCCAGACTCGGCCTCAGGCCGCGTCGTCGTCGAGATCGATCTCGTCAGCCTGCGCGACAATCTCGCGCTCGGCATAGTGACCGCAGGCGCCACACACGTGGTGCGGGCGCTTCAGCTCGCCGCAGTTGGGGCACTCGTGCGGGTTGGCGGCGGTCAGGGAGTCATGGGCACGGCGCATGTTGCGGCGCGACTTCGTGACCTTATTCTGAGGGACGGCCATGGTCGGTCCTTCGTCTATCTGGGCGGAAGACGCAGACAAGCGCCCCCGGAATTCGGAATGAAGCCGCGCAATACGCGCTTACGCCAGTGGGATCAAGCCCTCACGACAGGCGTTTCACGCTCTGTTTTCAAGGGCGGCGTGCGCTAGTATCCAAGGCGTCCTCGATCGCACAACCCCGCATGACCCGGAGCCGTTCCATGCCTTTTCTCTTTGATCCCGCGCCACCCGTCACCGTGCCCGTCGACGGGGCCGGGGATTACGCGGTGCGGCGGATCTTCTGCATCGGGCGCAACTATGCCGCCCACGCCGCCGAGATGGGCGTCGAGGCGGATCGCGCCGCGCCTTTCTTCTTCACCAAGTCGCCATGCCACGTCGTCGCGCCCGGCGACTGGACCTATCCCGCCGGCACGTCGGACCTGCATCACGAGATCGAGCTTGTGGTGGCCCTTGATCCGGATGGCGAGGTTTGCGCGGCGGGCGCCGGACTCGACATGACGCGGCGCGATCTGCAGGCCGTGGCGAAAGAGCGCCGGCACCCGTGGAGCGTGGCCAAGGACTTCGAAGGGTCCGCGATCCTGGCCCCGATGTCGCGCTGCAAGGAGAGCGACCTCGCCAGCCTGGAGGTCACGCTCGCGGTCAACGGGACCGAGCGGCAGGTGGGCTCGACTCGCGACATGATCCATGACCTTCCTGCGCTGCTGGCGCATTTGCGCGATCTCTATACGCTTGGCGCCGGTGATCTGGTGATGACCGGTACGCCTGCGGGCGTGGGGGCGGTCGAGGTTGGCGACAGGCTGAGCGGGCGCGTCGGAGGATTCGCGCCGCTTGAGGTCACGGTGGTCGAATGATCCTGTGATCTGTCACACCGTCGTCATCTTGCGGTGGCAGACCCGCGGCAGACCGGCAGCCCACTGAATGTAGGACTTGCGGGGGCGGAAACGCCAGATATAGTCAGCTTGACGAGCGGGGCGGGGCCCTCCCGTCCTGATCCGGTCAGCGGAGCGCAGGGCAGGGGCACTATCGCCATGGCAACGGACTTCAGAACGAGTTTCGTGCGAGAGCCGAACAGTCTCAGACACCACCCGGCACTGGTGCTGAACGCGGACTACCGGCCACTGTCCTACTATCCCTTGTCCCTGTGGCCGTGGCAGGAGGCCGTAAAGGCCGCCTTCCTCGACCGGGTGACCATAGTCGCCGAATACGAGGCGGTGGTGCGAAGTCCGACGACCCAGATACGGATCCCCTCGGTCGTCGTCCTCAAAGATTACGTGAAACCTCAGAAGCGCGTGGCCTTCACGCGCTTCAATCTTTTTCTGAGGGACGAATTCCGCTGCCAATACTGCGGATCGACAGGCGACCTGACCTTCGATCACGTGGTGCCGCGGGCCCGCGGTGGCCGCACCAGCTGGGAGAACGTCGTGGCCGCCTGCTCGCGCTGCAACCTCGCCAAGGGGTCGCGATCGCTGAAGGACACCGGAATGGCGCTGCGCAAGGCGCCGCGCGTCCCCGGTGCCGAAGAGCTGAAGAACATGGGCCGCCGCTTTCCGCCGAACCACCTGCACGACACCTGGATCGACTTCCTCTACTGGGACGCCGAACTCGAAGCCTGAGCCGGGGTGTGGCTGACGACCGGGCGAGCCGGCGTGACGTCTGTTAGCGCCAACCGCAGCCCTTGACCCGGCCGCGCAAAGCGGCAAGTCATCGGCCGACCCGCAAAGGAGCGTTGCTATGGTCTCGCGCGTGATTCCGGTCGATCCGTTCGATCTTACCATTTTTGGCGGCACCGGCGATCTGGCCCATCGCAAGATCCTCCCGGCCCTTTATCGCCGGTTCCGGGCCGGGCAGATGCCCGAGGGATCGCGCATCATCGGTGCAGCCCGGTCCGACCTGAACGACGACCAATACCGCGACGAGGTGCGCGCCGCGCTGAAGGAATTCGTGGCTGCCCCCAAGCTGGACGACGCGGCGCTGGCCGGTTTCCTTGATCTAATCCGCTACGTCGCGATCGACGCGGTGGGAGACAACGGGTGGAAGGAGCTTAAGGAGCTCGTCCGCGACGACCATATCTCGGCCTTCTATTTCTCGGTCGCCCCGGCGCTGTTCGGTCCGCTGGCGGAACGGCTCCACAGCCACGGCATGGCCGACGACACCACGCGGATCGTGGTCGAAAAACCCTTCGGCCGGGACCTCGCGAGCGCCCGCGCCCTCAACCGCACGCTGGCCGAGCATTTCCACGAGACGCAGATCTACCGGATCGACCACTACCTTGGGAAGGAAACGGTCCAGAACCTGATGGCGCTGCGCTTCGGCAACGTCCTGTTCGAGCCGCTCTGGAACAGCCAGTACGTGGACCACATCCAGATTACCGTGGCCGAGACGGTCGGGGTCGGCGGCCGCGGCGGCTACTATGATCGCTCGGGCGCGATGCGCGACATGGTGCAGAACCACCTGATGCAGCTTCTCTGCCTCATCGCGATGGAGCCGCCCAGCCAGTTCGAGCCCGGTGCCGTGCGTGACGAGAAGCTGAAGGTGATCCGCTCGCTCGACCCGGTGAAGCCCGACGACATCGTGCGCGGGCAATACGCCTCCAACGGCAAGACCGCATCGTACCTCGAGGACGTCGAGGACCCGCAAAGCACCACGGAGAGCTTTGTCGCGCTGAAGGCCCACATATCGAACTGGCGGTGGGCCGGCACGCCGTTCTACCTGCGCACCGGAAAGCGGCTGAAGGCACGGCAGTCCGAGATCGCCGTGGTGTTCAAGGACGCGCCTCACTCGATCTTCGGTGCAGAGGCGGGGCGGCACCGCAACATACTGACGATCCGCCTGCAGCCGAACGAGGGGATGACCCTTGGCGTGACGATCAAGGAGCCGGGTCCGGGGGGCATGCGCCTGATCGACGTGCCACTCGACATGACATTTGCCGACGCGCTCGGGGCCGAGAACGAGCAGGTGACCGATGCTTATGAGCGGCTGGTGATGGACGTGATCCGGGGCAATCAGACGCTCTTCATGCGCGGCGACGAGGTCGAGGCCGCCTGGGCCTGGACCGACCCGATCATCGAACGCTGGGACGCGGACGGCAGCAAGCCGTTCCCGTACGAGCCCGGATCTTCCGGCCCCGAGGAATCCGCCATGATGCTCCACCGCGAGAACCGCCGCTGGCGGGAAATCCGGGAATGAGGATCGGGGCCGGGGCCCGAAATGCGGGCACCGCGCCCTAGGTCCCGGACCGAGGACGACTGAATCCGAGAGGGAAGCCCATGGACCTGATCGAGTATCCCGACAGCGAAATGATGATGATGCAGCTCACCGATCGGCTGGTCGGCGAGATCTCCAAGTGCCTCGCGGCGCATGACCACGTCTCGCTGGCCGTGCCCGGCGGCACGACCCCGGGGCCGATCTTCGACACCTTGGCAGGTTCAGACCTGCATTGGGACCGCGTGCACATCCTGCTGACGGACGAGCGCCGCGTGCCTGCCGATCACGAACGCTCGAACGAGAGACTTCTGCGCGAGCGTCTGCTGGTGGACAAGGCCGCCGCGGCGCAGTTCATCCGCCTGGTGCCGGGGCCTGGCGTTTCGATAGACGACCTGAACCAGCGGATCGCGCCCGAACTGCCGCTGTCGATCCTGCTGCTGGGGATGGGCGCGGACATGCACTGTGCCTCGCTCTTCCCCGGAAGCCCGCAGCTTGCCGACGCGCTTGCCCCCAAGGCGCCGAACGTGATGGAGGTGGACGCGCCCGAGGGGCTTGAGCCGCGGATCACGCTGACCGGACCGGTGCTCAGGGGCGCGCTGTCGACCCATGTGATCATCACCGGTGAGAAGAAGCGCGAGGCGCTCGAACGGGCGCGCAGGTTGAAACCCGGGGAGGCTCCGATCGCGACCGTCCTCAACGAGGCGACGGTCCATTGGACCAAGGAGTGAAAACAGATGATCGATCGCAAGACCTGGAATGACTTGGCAGCGTGCGCGGGCGAGGTGGCAGAGCGCCCCATCCTCGACCTGATGGACGAGGACCGCACCCGCGATTTCGCGGTCGAGGCCGAGGGCATGCTGTTCGACTATTCCAAGACGAACATCGATTCCGATACCCGCGACATGCTGGTGGGGCTCTGCGACGCTGCCGGGTTGGCAGACCGCCGCGAGACCATGTTTACCGGCCGCAAGATCAACGAGACCGAGGGCCGCGCCGTTCTGCACACGGCGTTGCGCAACCTCGACGGCCGCGCAATCCGGGTCGACGGCGAGGACGTGATGCCGCGCGTCCTGGGCACGCTCGCCCGCATGGAAGGCTTCGCGCGGTCCGTGCGCGAGGGGAACTTCCGCGGGCAGGGCGGGTCGATCACCGACGTCGTGAATATCGGGATCGGTGGCTCGGATCTGGGCCCCGCGATGGCCACTCAGGCGCTGTCACCGTTCCACGACGGGCCGCGCTGCCACTTCGTGTCGAACGTGGACGGCGCTCATATTCGGGATGTGCTGGCGCCCCTGAACCCGGAGACGACGCTGGTGATCGTCGCCTCCAAGACCTTCACCACCATCGAGACGATGACCAACGCCGAGACTGCGAAGGCCTGGATGGCGGATAAGGTGCGAGACCCGGCCGCGCAATTCGCGGCGCTTTCCTCGGCGGTGGACAAGACGTCCGCCTTCGGCATCTCCGAGACGCGCGTCTTCGGGTTCGAGGACTGGGTCGGCGGGCGCTATTCAATGTGGGGCCCGATCGGTCTGTCGCTGATGATCGCAATCGGCCCGCAGAACTTCCGTGACTTCCTGCGCGGCGCCGAGGCAATGGACAAGCACTTCCGCGAGGCCGAGCCGCTGGCGAACATGCCCGTCATGCTGGCCCTCGTCGGTGTCTGGCATAACCAGGGCTGCGGCCACGCCACGCGCGCCGTGCTGCCTTACGAGCAGCGCCTCGCCCGGCTGCCCGCCTACCTGCAGCAGCTCGAGATGGAGAGCAACGGCAAGCGCGTGTCGATGGACGGCTCCGATCTGCCGGTGAACAGCGGCCCGATCGTCTGGGGCGAGCCCGGGACCAATGGGCAGCACGCCTTCTACCAGTTGATCCACCAGGGCACTCGCATCGTGCCGTGCGAGTTCATGGTCGGCCGCGAGGGGTTCGAGCCGACGCTCGACCACCAGCACCGCCTGCTGATCGCCAATTGCCTGGCCCAGTCCGAGGCGCTTCTGCGCGGCCGGACCCTTGACGAGGCGCGCGAAGCGATCGCCACCAAGTTCGACGGCGACGAGCTGGAGCGTCAGGCGCGGCACCGCGTGTTCCCGGGTAACCGCCCCTCGACGACGCTGCTTTACGAAAAACTCTCGCCCGAGGTGCTAGGCCGCATCGTCGCCCTCTACGAGCACCGCGTTTTCGTCGAGGGCGTGCTTCTGGGCATCAACTCCTTCGACCAGTGGGGCGTCGAACTGGGCAAGGAACTGGCCAAGGCGCTCGAGCCCGTGCTTGCGGGCGTAGAGGGGGCTGAGGGTAAGGACGCCTCGACTGCGCGCTTGGTGGAGTGGTTGCGGGGCTGACCCGCTCACATCGCCACATGCGAGAAAAAGGGGGCCGCGCGGCCCCCTTCGTCGTTCAGCTCTGCACGGCGCGGAACTCGTCCGCGGGTTTGGTGGCAAGGCTGACTGCGATGATGGCCACGAGCGCCACGATGAAGCCGGGGATGATCTCGTAGATCCCAGGGCCTCCGAGGAAGCTCGAGTTCCAGCCCATCATGATCCAGATGATGACTGTGGCGGCCCCGGTGACGAGGCCGGCGACGGCGCCTGCGCCGGTCATGCGCGACCACGTCAGTGCCAGCAGGATCAGCGGACCGAACGCTGCGCCAAAGCCTGCCCAGGCGTTCGACACGAGGCCCAGCACTTCGCTTTCGGGATCAAGCGCGATGAGGCCGGCGGCAATGCCCACGGCGACGACGGCGAGACGACCGATATTGACCACTTCGGTCTCGCTCGGGGTCCGCTTGAGGATGAGCCGGTAGAAGTCCTCGGACAAGGACGAGGACGAGACAAGGAGCTGGCTCGATACCGTCGACATGATCGCCGCCAGCAGCGCGGCATAGAGAAACCCGGTCACGAGCGGGTGGAACAGCATGCCGGCAAGCAGGATGAAGATCGTCTCGCTGTCGATCATGTCGATGCCGTTCCGTTCGACATAGGCGCGGCCGAGAATGCCGACGCCCAGGGCGCCCAGCAGCGAGATGCCCATCCAGGTCATTCCGATGTTACGCGCCGTCGAGACGGCCTCGACCGAGCGGACCGCCATGAAGCGGACGATGATGTGCGGCTGGCCGAAATAGCCCAAGCCCCAGGTCACCGCTGACAGCCATCCCAGCAGGGTCAGCCCGTCGAAGAGCGACAGGTAGTTGGGATCGACCGCTTCCAGCGTCTCGGAGGCCTGTTCGAAGCCGCCGCCCGTGCCGGCATAGAGCACGATGATCGGCATGATGACGAGGGCGAGCATCATGATGCAGCCCTGCACGAAGTCGGTCAGAGACACGGCCAGAAAGCCGCCGATGACCGTGTAGGCCAGCACCACCCCGAGCGTCAGCCAGACGCCAAGCTGATAGCTGCCGTCGAACGCCGTCTGCACCAGTTTGCCGCCGCCGACGAGCCCGCTGGCTGTATAGACCGCGAAGAACACGACGATCACCACGGCCGAGACCATCCGCAGCGCAGTTGCCTTCGTCGGAAAGCGGTTGGCCAGGAAGGAAGGGATCGTCAGCGAGTTGTCGTAGCGCTCGGTCTGCTCGCGCAGGCGGGGAGCGACGATGATCCAGTTCGCCAGCGCGCCGAGAAAGAGGCCGATCCCGATCCACGCCTCGACAAGGCCTGCGGCATAGAGCGCGCCGGGCAGGCCCAGGAGCAGCCAGCCCGACATGTCCGATGCGCCCGCCGAGAGCGCGGCGACCGCGGGCGGCAGGTTGCGCCCGCCGAGGACGTATTCCTCTGAGCTCGATGTGGATTTCCGCCAGGCGTAGACGCCGATGGCAAGCATCAGCACGAAATATGCCGCTAGGCTGATCCAGACTCCGATCTGCATGACATGTCCCTCTTTATAATGTGCCGCGGATGGCCGGAGGCGCACATCGCGCGGATTTGAAGGATCCAACTAGCGCGATGCGCCGCGGGGGCCAACCGGCGGGGGCGCTTGCACCCCGGCGCGCTGCTCCTTACCTTCAGCCTGCGCCGCAATTTCAACGACAGGACCCCCATGGCCATCGAAGCGCAACAGATCGAGGAGCTCATCCGTGCCGAGTTTCCCGATGCCAAGATCACCATCACCGACCTGGCCGGCGACGGAAACCACTATGCCGCCGAGGTCGTGGACGAGAGCTTCCGCGGCAAGAACCGCGTGCAGCAGCAACGCGCCGTCTATGCCGCGCTCAAGGGCAAGATGGACGGCCCAGCGGGCGACCTGCACGCGCTTGCGCTGACGACTCGGGCGCCGGAGTGAACGGCATCGCCCTTCCGGCCGTTCTGGGCGTCCTGATCCTGGGCGTCCTTGCGGTCCGGGCCTGGGCGGTGATGCGCGCCGAACGCGGCGGGCGGCCGGGGACAGACCCCGGCGAGGGCGACCACCGCATCCGGTCCGAGTACTTTTCGGGCGGCGGCGGCGGTGGCGAGACGACGGAATACACCGTGCCGAAGGACCCGCAGGCCTATGCGCGTCTTTTCGTGCCGAAGGACAAGACAGACAAATCGAAAGGCTGACCAGATGAGCGCCGAAGAGCAGATCAAGGACACCGTGACCAGGAACGACGTGGTCCTGTTCATGAAGGGCACGAAATCCATGCCGCAGTGCGGGTTCTCCTCGCGCGTCGCGGGCGTACTGAACTTCATGGGCGTGGACTACACGGACGTGAACGTGCTGGCGGATGAGAGCGTCCGGCAGGGCATCAAGGACTATTCGGACTGGCCGACCATCCCTCAGCTTTACGTGAAGGGGGAGTTCGTGGGCGGCTGCGACATCATCACCGAGATGACCTTGTCGGGCGAGCTGGACCAGTTGTTCGAGAAGGAAGGCGTGGCCTACGACAAGGACGCCGCCGAAAAGATCCGCGAAGCGAACGCCTGAGCGACGATCCGGCCTCGGGCGAGTGCGCTCGGGGCCTTCACACCTCGCGTCGCGCGGTCGATCCGCGGATGACGAGGTGTGCGTCGATCAGCTCTTGCTGGAGCTGCATCGGCACGTCCTGCTGAAGCGCCGCAACGAGGCGTTCCGCCGCCAGCCGCCCCAGCCGCGCGCGCGGCTGGTGGATCGTGGTAAGGGGCGGCGTGAAGTGGCCCGCGAAATCCACGTCGTCGAAGCCGACGACGCTTGCATCCTTCGGGACCGACAGCCCCATTCGGTGGCATTCCGAGATGAAGCCGAACGCACACTCGTCCGATGCCGTGAAGACCGCAGCCGGGCGATCCGCCATCTGCGCCCAGTCCCGCGCAGCGCGAATGCCCGATTCGAGCGTGAAATCTCCCTCCAGAACCACATGCGCCAGTCCGCGCCGGACTGCGGCGCTTCGAAAACCTGCCTCGCGTGCACCGCTCAGCACGTTCTGTGGCGGTCCCGCGACATGCAGGATCGAGCGGTAGCCGAGGTCGGCAAGGTGGTCGACGGCGAGCCCCGCGGCCGCAGCGTTGTCGATCCCGAGACCCGGCACTCCATAGGCCGGGTTCAACTCGCAGAGCTGCACGGTTGGCAGGCGCCAGCCGCGCACCATTGTCGCGGGCAGGGACCCGTCGAGCACGATCAGCCCGTCCGCGCGCCCGTCATGGCCAAGGGTCCACAGCGTCTCTTGCCGGGCGCGGGTGTCCGAGACCTGAACGGCGAGTCCCGTGGCGCCGGCGACCTCTTGGATGGCGGCGACGATGCGGCTGAAGAAGGTGTTCGCGAGGTTCGGCGCAAGCACGAGAATCGACCGCGCGCGCTGCTGGCGCAGGTCCCGCGCCGCGCCGTTCACCCGGTATCCGGTGGCCTCGATCGCGGCGAGAACCTTCGCCCGCGTCTCGGCCCCGACCTTCCCGGGGTCGGACAACGCGCGGCTGACGGTGGCCGTCGACACGCCGGCGGCACGGGCGACGTCGGCGATCCGGATCTTGGCGCGCATGGTCTCTCCTTCGTTCGCTCGTGTGACCGGAGCAGGGGCTTGCGTGCGATCTGATCCTCTGATGTAATCGATTACATCAAGCCGGGTGAAGTGCCTTTGGAGGGGGCGCCGGCGAAGGGAGGACGACATGAAGACGATGAAGGGTCCCGGCCTTTTCCTGGCGCAATTCGCCGGTGACGAAGCGCCGTTCGACAGCTGGGACGGTATCACCAGATGGGCGGCCGAGTGCGGCTATGCCGGCGTCCAGGTGCCGGTATGGGATGCGCGGCTCGTGGATCTCGACAAGCTGGCAACCTCACAGGACTACCGCGAAGAATGGGTGGGGCAGGCACGCCAGAATGGCGTCGAGGTCACCGAGCTTTCGACCCATGCGGTGGGGCAGCTCGTGGCCGTTCATCCCGCCTATGACCAGTGGGTCGACGGCCTTGCCGCGCCCGAGGTGCAGGGCAACCCGAAGGCGCGTCAGGCCTGGGCGGTCGAGCAGGTGAAGAAGGCGATCACCGCCTCTCGCCAACTCGGCATCGACCGGCACGTGACCTTCTCGGGCGGGCTCGCCTGGCCCTTCATCTACCCCTTCCCGCAGCGTCCGCAGGGTCTTGTCGACGCGGCCTTCGACGAACTCGCCGCGCGCTGGCGGCCGATCCTGGACCACGCCGAGGAAAACGGAGTCGACGTCTGCTACGAGATCCACCCGATGGAGGATCTGCACGACGGCGTCACGTTCGAAATGTTCCTCGAGCGGCTGGACGGGCACGCGCGCTGCAACATGCTCTACGATCCCAGCCACTACGTGCTGCAGTGCCTCGACTACCTCGAGAACATCGACATCTATGCCGAGCGCATCAAGATGTTCCACGTCAAGGACGCCGAGTTCCGGCCGTCGGGGCGCCAGGGCGTCTATGGCGGCTATCAGCCTTGGGTGAATCGGGCAGGCCGTTTCCGTTCTCCCGGCGATGGTCAGGTCGATTTTGGCGCGGTCTTCTCGAAGCTCACGGCGCACGGATTCGACGGCTGGGCCGTGGTCGAGTGGGAATGCGCGCTGAAGCACCCCGAGGACGGCGCCCGCGAAGGCGCGCAATTCGTAAAGGACCACATCATCCGCGTCACGCCGCACGCTTTCGACGATTTCGCGGGCGGACAGGTGGAAGACGCGACCAATCGCAAGATGCTGGGGATCGACTGATGGAACGTATCAGGCTGGGTATGGTCGGCGGCGGATCGGGTGCCTTCATCGGCGAGGTTCACCGGGTCGCAAGCCGCATCGACGGCCACTTCGACCTGGTGGCGGGCGCGCTGAGTTCCACCCCCGAGAAAGCGCGCCAAAGCGCCACGGCGCTGGGGCTCGACCCCTCCCGCTCTTACGGCAGCTATGACGAGATGGCCGAGGCCGAGGCGGCGCGCGAGGACGGGATCGAGGCGGTGTCGATCGTCACGCCGAACCACGTGCATTTTCCGGCCGCCAAGGCGTTCCTCGACCGCGGCATCCACGTGATCTGCGACAAGCCGCTGACCTCGACCTTCGAGGATGCAGAAGCGATGGAAAAGGCAGTCGCGTCCAGTAGCGCGCTGTTCGTCCTCACCCACAACTACACCGGCTATCCGATGGTCCGGCAGGCGCGCGAGATGCTGGCCGAGGGCCGCATCGGCACGATCCGGATCGTTCAGGTGGAATACCCGCAGGACTGGCTGACCGACGCGGTCGAGACCGAGGGTTCGAAGCAGGCCGAATGGCGCACCGACCCTGCGCGGTCCGGCGCCGGCGGCGCGATCGGGGATATCGGGACCCACGCCTACAACCTCGCCTCCTTTGTCACCGGGCTGACGGGGGCTGAGCTGGCGGCCGATCTCCACAGCTTTGGGGCGGGGCGGCAGCTCGACGACAACGCGCATGTGATGCTGCGCTACGAGGGCGGCGCGCGGGGAATGCTCTGGTGCAGCCAGGTCGCGCCCGGCAACGAGAACGGCCTGCGCCTGCGCGTGCTTGGCGACAAGGGCGGCATCGAATGGGCACAGGAGACCCCGAACGAGATGTGGTTCACGCCCCACGGCGAGGCGACGCGCCGGATCACGCGCATGGGCGCGGGGGCGACGGACGGGGCAAACGCCGTCAGCCGCATCCCTCCCGGCCATCCCGAGGGCTATTTCGAGGCCTTTGCCAATATCTACACCGAAGCGGCCCACGCGATCCGTGCGGTGCAGGATGGTGAGGCACGTGATGCGGTGATGGGACGGCTGCCCGGCATCGCGGCGGGGCTGGAAGGCATGGCCTTCATCCGCGCCTGCGTGACATCGGCCAAGTCGAACTCGGTGTGGGTGAAGATATGAACCCCGCTCCCGTCCTGTCGTTGCGGGACGTGCACAAGAGCTTCGGGCCGGTCGAAGTGCTGCATGGCATCGACCTGGATCTGCGGTCGGGCGAGGTGCTGGCGCTGATCGGCGAGAACGGCGCCGGCAAGTCCACGACCATGAAGATCCTCGCCGGATACCAGCCACCGACGTCGGGGCGCGTCCTGCTCGACGGCGAGGAGGTCGCGTTCGATTCACTCCACGACGGCGAGAAGGCCGGGATCGTCATGATCCACCAGGAGTTCAACCTGGCCGAGCAGCTGACCGTCGAACAGAACGTCTTTCTTGGCCGCGAGCTGCGGGGGCGCCTCCTGCTTGATCGAGCCGAGATGCGGCGGCGGACGGCAGAATACCTGGCGCGAGTGAATTGCGACGTCGATCCGGGCACGCCGGTCTCGCAGCTGTCGAACTCGGACAAGCAGATGGTCGAAATTGCCAAGGCGCTCAGCCGCGATGCGCGGGTGCTGATCATGGACGAGCCGACGGCCGTCCTGACCGGCACCGAAGTGGACGTGCTGTTCGACCGCGTGCGGGCGCTGAAGGAAAGCGGCACCGCAGTTCTCTTCACGTCGCACAAGCTGGGCGAGGTGAAGGAGATCGCCGACCGTGTGACCATCCTGCGCGACGGCGAGGTGGTCCATGACGGCATGGTGCGCGACATCGACATGGACGGAATGGCGACCGCGATGGTCGGGCGCGACGTCTCGGACCTGTATCCCCCCGCGCCCGAGGGCGGACCGGGCGAGGTCATGCTGCGGGTCGAGGGGCTCGACGTCCCCGGCCATGCGCAGGGCGTCTCGTTCGAGCTGCGCCGGGGCGAGATCCTTGGGGTCGCGGGCCTGATCGGCGCAGGGCGCACCGAGACGATCGAGGGTCTGTGCGGCCTGCGCTCTGCGCGCGCGAAACTGATCGAGATCGACGGGCAGCCCGTGCGGATCGACCGCCCCGGCGACGCTCTGAAGCACGGCCTCTGCTACCTGACCGAAGACCGCAAGCTGCGCGGCCTTCTGCTGGGCAAGGGGCTACGCGAGAACCTGACGCTGCAGGCGCTGGACAAGTTCGGCGGCGTTCTGATCGATACCGCCGCCGAAGAGCGTGCGCTGGACCAGGCGATCGCGGATTTCGACATCCGCGCCGGCCGGCGCGACGTGGCAGTGGGCAACCTGTCGGGCGGGAACCAACAGAAGCTCCTGCTTGCCAAGGTGATGCAGTCCGAACCGCGCATCCTGATCGTGGACGAGCCCACGCGCGGCATCGACATAGGCACCAAGCAGCAGATCTACGCCTTCCTCCGCCGCCTGGCCGGCGAGGGGCATGCCATCGTGATGATCTCCTCCGAGATGCAGGAGGTCGTCGGCCTGTCGGACCGCGTGATGGTCATGCGGGCGGGCCGGATGGTCGCGGAGCTGTCGGGCGACGAGATCTCCGAGGACACCATCGTGCGCCACGCCGTCGGCGTCGGCGCCTCACCGGAAAGGGCCGCCTGATGACCGACACTGCCGCTCCGCGTTTCAGCCTGCCATCCATGAGCGTGCTCGGCCCCGTCATCGCGCTGATCGCGCTCGTGATCGCGGGTGCGCTGATCAACTCGAACTTCCTCAGCGCGGCGAACATCACCAACGTGCTCGCGCGCTCGGCCTTCATCGGCATCATCGCCGTGGGCATGACCTTCGTCATCACGGCCGGGGGCCTCGACTTGTCCGTCGGCTCGATGGCGGCCTTCATCGCGGGTCTGATGATCCTGGTGATGAACGCGGCGCTTCCCGTGATGGGGGTCGGCGTGCCGATCATCCTGCTGGGGATGGCCGTGGCACTGGTCGCCGGAATTATCGCAGGGCTGATCAACGGCCTGTTCGTGACAGCGCTGGGGATCGAGGCGTTCATCGTCACGCTCGGCACGATGGGGATCTATCGCAGTCTCGTCATGTGGCTGGCCGACGGGGGGACGCTCAGCCTCGACTTCGAGCTTCGGACCTTCTACCGGCCGGTCTATTTCGACGGGATCCTCGGAATCTCGTGGC
Organism: Palleronia sp.; assembly: GCF_042089775.1. NCBI lineage: Bacteria > Pseudomonadati > Pseudomonadota > Alphaproteobacteria > Rhodobacterales > Roseobacteraceae > Palleronia > Palleronia sp. The sequence goes on along the minus strand of NZ_JBELKF010000029.1, from coordinate 1,889 downwards.
CGATCATCGTCTTCGCCATCTGCGTGATCGTGGGAGAGATCCTGATGAGCCGCGCCCGCTTCGGCCGACACTGCGCGGCGACCGGCGCCAACGAGCACGTGGCCCACTATTCGAACGTCAACGTGAACCGCACGCGCCTGCTGACCTACGCGATGCTGGGGCTCCTCGTCGGCGTCGCCACCATCATGTACGTGCCGCGCCTCGGCTCGGCCTCGGCCTCGACCGGCCTGCTCTGGGAACTCGAGGCGATTGCCGCGGTCATCATCGGCGGCACGGTGCTGAAGGGCGGCTTCGGCCGCGTCTGGGGCACGGTCATCGGCGTCCTGATCCTGACGCTGATCGACAACATCCTGAACCTGACCGACGTGGTGTCGCCCTATCTGAATGGGGCCATCCAGGGGGTCATCATCATTCTCGCAGTCATCTTGCAGCGGGAAGCCAAGGCGAAGGGCTGACCGCTTCGCCACACCAGGGAGGAAGACAATGACGCATATGAAGACGATCCTTGCGGGCTGCACGGTACTTGCGCTGGCCGCCCCCGCAATCGCCCAGGACGACGAAACCAAGGTGATCGGTGTGTCGATCCCCGCGGCGACCCACGGCTGGGCCGGCGGCATGAACTATCATGCGCAACAGACGGTCGAGCGGCTCGAAGAGGTCTATCCGAATCTCGACTTCGTGCTCGCCACCGCTTCGGACCCCGGCACGCAGGTCAACGACATCGAGGACATGGTCGCCACGCGCAACATCGATGCGCTGGTGGTGCTGCCGTTCGAATCCGACCCGTTGACCTCGCCTGTCCAGTCGGTCGCCCAGAACGGTACCTGGGTCACAGTGGTGGACCGCGGGCTGGCCATCGAGGGGATCGAGGATCTCTACGTCGCAGGTGACAACCCAGGCTTCGGCCGCGTCTCGGGCGAATACATGGTCAGCCAGATGCCCGACGGCGGCAACATCGTCGTCCTGCGCGGCATCCCGACCGCCATCGACAACGAACGGGTCGAAGGGTTCCAGCAGGCGATCGAAGGCTCGGGCATCGAGATCGTCGGCATGGAGCACGGCAACTGGAACCGCGACGACAGCTTCAACGTGATGCAGGACTTCCTGCAGAAGCATGACCAGATCGACGCGGTCTGGGCCTCGGACGATGACATGGCGGTCGGCGTACTGGCCGCGATCGAGGCAGCGGGTCGCGACGACATCAAGTTCGTTCTGGGCGGCGCCGGCATGAAGGAGATGGTGAAGCGCGTGATGGAAGGCGACACAATGATCCCCGCCGACGTGACCTATCCGCCCTCGATGATTGCCACGGCGATCGAGATGACCGCCGTCGGCATGACGTCGAACGCGCCTGTTTCGGGCACCTTCACCATCGGTTCGGTGCTGATCACGCCGGAGAACGCCGAGCAGTTCTACTACCCTGACAGCCCGTTCTGAGGCTTGGCGCTGTCCCTCTCATGAAGAGAGACGCCTTCGACCTGTGCGGCTTTTCCGCACAGGTCAAAAGTGGATCTGCGCTGTTTGGCTTGGTCCGGCATCCGGGCGACATGAACCATTTGCAGTGTTCCGACGATCCCACGACAGGCGCCGGCCGACCGCTTGCACGCCCACAGGCACGGCAACTGCACCCTAGCAGCCGGACGCGGCAGGGGCGTTAGGAGCGAGCGGTCGTGCGGCTCAGGAATCAGCCTGCATTGCCCGGGTCTTCGTGGCAGAGGTGCCGCGTTCACTGGATGAGGAATGCCCTGGCGCACGTCTCGCGCGGCCAGCACACCGTCGTCGCGGCCGCGATCCGACAGGCCTTCGATCAGCCCGACCGCACCCATGCCGGCGAGACATGGCGCAAGGTGGCCGAAGCCCAAGCCCAAGCTGGCGGATCTCATGGACGC
>NZ_JBELKF010000116.1:0-7870 GCF_042089775.1 Palleronia sp. | reverse complement strand
CCGATAATCTCCTCCAGACGACAGATTGGCAGGAGCTGGCAATGAGCAACATGATCCGGAACGTGATCGACCGCATGATGGAGAACCCGTCCTCCGCGGCGCATGCTGCGTTCCTGGCCGGGGGCGCGGCTGCCTCCCTGTCGCTCGGCAGCACGCTGCCGGAGGCCCTGCCATATCTCAGCGACGGGCTCTACTGCCTGTTCACCTGGATGCCGGAGACCTCGTCCTTCAACACCGTGGACTGGTTCCTGACCGGCGCCGGGGACTATACCGCGACCGTCGGCGTCGGCCTCGAGGCCGAGGCGAAGCTCCATGGCGTGGAGCTCGCACACCAGTCGCGCGAGATGCTCACCGAGATGCGCAGCTGGCTGGGCGATCGGGTGGACGAAGCGCAGGACGTCTTCAAGTCGAGCATCGAGAAGTCGAAGGCCTTCGCCTCCTATGCCATCAGCACCGGCCGGAACTTCTTCGACAGCGCCGCGGGCAAGGTCGTCAGCGGCATCGGCAGCGCCCTCATCGGCCTCAGCGGGGCGTGGGAGTCGTTCAAGCTGCTGCGAACGATGTATCGCAAGACCTTCAAGAAGGCGGGCATCGAAGCCGACCCGAGCGACACGACCGGCGAGCCGAAGAAGGACCAGCCCGTCAACGTGACCAACATCCAGATCAATCTCTCGCTGAGCGGGGACCAGGCCGAGCGCATGCTCGAAGGCAAGGTCGATCCACGCCTGATCGAGGGGATCCAGCAGGCCGTCAGCCAAGCGACGACCCCGGCGCGCGATCACATCGACCAGCTCGGCTTCGATCGGCAGAAGATCGACACCTCGCGCTTCTTCGTGCCCCGGTCGGCCGAGGGCCTCGGCCCGATCGCCGCCGCGTCCCAGGCGTTCAGCGACCAGCTTCGCAGCTATGCCGTCGAGGAATTCGAGGCGCGCAAGCTCGACCCGAACCTCGTCATCAAGAGCGGCATGTTCCCCCCGGCGCCGCCGAACATCGACGACATCATCATGCGTCAGGCCGATGAGAACGACATGCGAAAGATCATGTTCAAGCATCGTCCCTATGCCCCCATCGCGCCGCGGCGCGAGGCGGATGACGACACCCCTGGCCTCAACGCCTGACACAGAGCGAGCAAACAACATGACCACTCCCATCATCATCGGGCTCACGGGCTTCCGTCAGGTCGGCAAATCGAGCGTTGCCGACCACCTTGTCCAGAACCACGGCTTCCAGCGGATGCACCCGTTCGAGGGCGGCAAGGTGGCCTGCCGGGCCTACTTCACCCATATCGGCGCGACCGAGGACGAGGCGCGCCGGATGACGGATGGCGACCTGAAGGACAAGCCCAGCCCGTATCTGCCGGACGAGCAGACGCCGCGCTACTACATGGAGCGGTTCGGCTACTTCATGGGCGTCGATCTCGGCCCGGACTGGACGTTGGGTCGTGAGCTCGAGCGGGTGAAGAATTCGGGCGAGGGCGGCCGCTATGTCGTCGAGTCCATCGTCTACGAGGTCGACGCGCTGCGAAAGGCGGGCGGTGCGGTCGTGCGCATCAACCGCGAGGGCGTCGAGATCTCCGGGCTGAAGACCGACGCCGCGGTGCGTGAGATCGTGCCGGACGCCGATTTCGACAATTCGGGCTCCTGCAAGGCGGACATGGCCGAGCGCTTCGACGAGATGCTGCGCTCGATCGGGATCGACCTTCGCGCCGAAGAGCCGGACTACGACATGGCGATCGGCTGAGATGACCGGCCTGGCGGCGCGGCTCGCGCCGTTTGCCGATCTGGTCGCGAGCCTCGATGAGACGACGATCCTCGTCGGGCCCGAGGGGGATCCGCACCGGCTGGCGATCGACGATGTCTTCGGCAAGCCCACCAACATCATCCTCAAGGAGTTCTACGTCGACGAGGCACTGTCTCGCGACGAGCTTCTGCCGCGGCGCGCCGAGCTCAAGCGCATCTTCAACAGCCACCATGACCGGCAGGGCGTCATCTACCTGCCCCTCACCGGCGGCGAGGAGGGCGGCAGCTGCGGGGTGCTGGCCTTCGACTGCACGGCACGGCTGATCGCCGGGGCCTATATCGGCCACGACCTGGGCGTCAGCGAGCGATACCGGGGGCAGGGCATCGGCCGGCAGCTGGTGATCGAGCGGCTGATCCTCGACGGGTCGCTGCCCGAGTGGGAGAGCGACAAGCCGGGCTACAGCCGGGCAGGCGTGGGAGCACACCGTGCCGCGCTGCGGGAGATGCAGGCTGCGCTGCGGCCCGAGCCGCCCCAAGCACCGGAGATCTGAACCCGCGAGCACGAAAAAGCCCGCCACCGGGCGACCGGGGCGGGCTTCATGGTCTCGGTTCCTCGTGACGCATTGCCGAGCATGCGGGCTGTCTTTCTTTTGCGTGGCTCCAGCTCTGACAGCCCCGAAGGGCCCCACGTCCGGGCCTGACCCGCGCCGGGCTTCATTTGCCAGCGCACCGGGTTCAGGCGGGTCGGAAAGATGCGGCGCCCCGTGGGGGCGCCGCCTGCCTCAGTTCGCTTCGGTCAGGGCGGCGTCGAAGTCGCCCTTCTTCGGAACGCCCGACACGAATTGTGGGCCGCTCTCGGTCGCGAAGGCGAAGAACGGGACGCCCGGAACGCGGTTCTTGAGCACGGTCTCGTAGTTCTTGCGGATGCCGCTCGACACCTGCGCGGGCAGCTCCTCGAACGTGCGCGGCTTGATCGGCGAGGTGGTGTGCTTGCGCACCGAGGTCTCGTGCTCGAGGAACCCCTCCACGGGATCGTCATGCAGCAGGATGCCGGCGATCACCTCCGGCGCGCGCGCCGAAACGAGCGGCGCCAGGATCACCCGCAGCTGCAGCTCGCCGTTCTCGACCTGGGCCCGCATTCCGTCGATCGCGCGCGCGCAGAACGGGCAGGTGGGGTCGATATAGGCGTAGACGACCGGCGCGTCCGCATCGCCCACGGCGAACCATGTCGTGTCCTCGCGGGTCTCGCGGAAGAACTCCTCCGCATCGGCGGTGTCGGATTCGGCGGAGGCGGGGACGACCTGCGCATCCTCGGTAGCGGACGGCGCGGCTTCCGCGGCATCCTCCTCGATCGTCGCGGGCTCGGCCGGGGTCTCGGCTTCGGCTTCCGGCGCTGCCTGTTCATCGGTCGCCGCGGCGTCATCGGCGGCCGAGGCGGGGCTCATGCCCTCGATGGTGGCGTAGACATCCGCCTGCCAGGCCTGCAGCGCCTCGACGAACTCCTCTTCGGTTTCGACCGGACGCAGGGCGGTCACGAGCGCCATCAGCAATTCAGCACGCTCGGCTTCCGGCAGATCCGTGAGCATCTCCTGGGCCACGTCGAAGGCCTCGGAGGGCAGGATGATCTCCGTCTCGCCCTTCTCGTTGGTCCGAATGGCGGCGGGCGCCTCCTTCGCGACCTCGTCGGACGTTTCCGCCTCGGCCTCCTTCGGCACCTCGATGCCGATGTCCTCGGGCTTCACGGCGAGGGTGGCGGAAACGCCCGCCGCAGCCTCTTCGGGGCTGACTGCGCCGGTCATGACGGCGAACTCCGTCGGCTGGACGCCGGCCGCCTCGGCGCCGATGTCGGTGCCGGAGCGATCGAAGACGAACCCGGCGATCAGCTCGCCATCCGGGCCTTCCAGCCAGAGATACTGGGTGTTCTCGGCGCTCCAGGCCTGCAGGCCGGCAAGCTCGCCGATCGATGTGACGCCTGGAAGATCCGCGATGGCATCAGGGACGGTCTGCGCCAAGGCGCTTCCGGCCATGCCGAGTGCGCCGAGGGCCGCGAGGATGGCTGTGCTCTTCATCGGGTTACTTGTCCTTTTTCGCATTGCGCTTCATTTCGGCGATCATGGCCTCGATCTCGTCTTCCTCCGGCATGAAGCCGGGCTGGCCCACGATCGCCAGATACATGTCCGGATCGGAGTGGCGCAGCACGGTGGTGGCCATGTCGTAGCTCGTGCAGCCATAGGTCGAGGCGAGACGGATCTGCGCTTCGCCGGGCGGATAGCAGGAGCCTTCGTATTGCGACAGCTTGCGCGGGCTCGACAGGCGCGCGATCTCCGCCGCCTCGGCGACGTTCAGGCCGGCAGCCTCCCGCATCTCGCGCATCACGCGCCCGAACGCCTTGAGGCGCAGCGTGCGGATGGCGGCCTCGCGCGGCGACCGGGCCGGGCGGCCGCGAGTGCCTACCTCGTAGCGTTGGATGCCCGCACGACCATAGCGCATGGTGGTGCTTTCGGGGCTATGGTCAGTCTCGTCCGTCATCTTGCATTCCGTGTGCAGAAACTTTTTCCCACATTACACCCCCGTCGCCCGACGCGATAGCACTTGCCTGATTTTTTTTCGCAAACTATTGTGGAACCTGGAATGATCGAGGCGAGGGAACAGATGGGCGTTCTGAAGAAGGCGCACAAGGCAGCAGCGCGCCGCGCCGGGGCCCAGGTCGCTCATGCCCGCAAGCGGGCTCTCCTGCTCATCGGGATGTTCCTGGCCGCCGTGGCGGCTGCGTGGGTGTTGCAGCTGCTCGAGATCGGGGTGCCCGGAATGGCCTGGTATGTCTATTCCTGACCGGGGCGGCAGCCCCGAAGCGCAGGGGATAGCGAACACCGACCTCGTGACGGTCTTCGACCTCATGCGCGGCAACGTCCTCGATCTCGTCAAGGACGAGCTAACCCGCCTGGACATCGACGGCATCGGCCCGGCGCAGGCGGTGCTGCTCTACCGCATCGGGGATCGGGAGGTCACCTCGTCGCAGGCGCGGCGCGACAAGATCTGGATCGGCTCCGACGCGGCCTACAATCTCACCCGTCTCGCGGAGAGCGGCTTTCTCGTGAGCCGTCGGACCGGCGAGCGCGGCTCGGCCCGAAGCTTCCGCCTCACCCCTGCCGGCCATGAGATCCGCGACATGATCTGCGGCCTGCGCGACCGCATCGGGCAAGAGGTCTGCAAGGACCTCGGCCTCGCGCCCGAGGATTACCTGGCCGTCCTGAAGCTCGTCCGGCAGATGGACGACGCCATTGCGGCCCGCATCCGCCACATCTACTGACGGCGCGCGCTTCGCGCCCCTTTCCCTGGAGACCTCGATGAACGACCACCTGACCGCTGCCCAACGCGCGGAGATCGACGACCTGCGCGCCAGCCCGAGCCAGACGCTGCGGGCCACCGCGCCCGGCGCCGAGAAGCATCTCTACGTCCCACACCCGGTGCTCGACCACGGCCTGGTCCGCATGGTCGACTACATGGGCGACGATGCCGCGATCTGCCAGGCGGCGCGGGTCAGCTACGGGCGCGGCACCAAGTCGGTGCAGAACGACGAAGGGCTGGTCCGCTACCTGATGCGGCACTGGCATTCGACGCCGTTCGAGATGTGCGAGCTGAAGCTGCATGTGAAGCTGCCCGTCTTCGTGGCGCGGCAGTGGATCCGCCACCGCACCGCAAACGTCAACGAATACTCGGCGCGCTACTCGATCCTGAACCGCGAGTTCTACATCCCGCGGCCCGAGGACCTGGCAGCCCAGTCGACCACGAACAATCAGGGCCGGGCCGAGGCCCTGTCGGGAGATGAGGCGCAGCGCGTCCTCGACTGGCTGCGCGAGGATTCCATGCGCGCCTACGACCACTACGAGGCGATGATCTCGGATGATGGCCAGCAGGGCCTCGCCCGCGAGCTCGCGCGCATGAACCTGCCCGTGAACATCTACACCGAGTGGTATTGGAAGGTCGATCTCCATAACCTGTTTCATTTCCTGCGGTTACGGGCCGATGCTCATGCACAGCATGAGATCCGCGTCTATGCCGATGCGATCTGCAGGATGGTGCAGGACTGGGTGCCTGCCGCCTACCGCGCCTTCGAGGACTATCGGCTCAATGCCGTCAGCTTCTCGGGCCCGGCGATGGCCTGCCTCCAGAGGATCCTCGCCGGGGAGGCCGTCGATCAGGAAAGCTCGGGCATGGGCGCGCGGGAATGGCGCGAGTTCCAGGCCGCGCTCGGCCGGGCCTGAGCCGGTTCGAACATGGGTCGCGGCGTGCGCGCCGCGGCCAGCCACCGGGATCGGTTTTTCGCACACCGCTGGCAGATTGACCTCACGCGGCGCCGCCGCAGCCAGAATGGAGATCTCGATGGCCGTCCTTTTCCGCCCTTGCGGCGACCTCTACGCGGCGCCCGCACCGCGCTGCCGGCGCGATGAGGCGCTGCATGCCTACCTGTCCGAACGCCTCGGCCGCGAGGTCGCCCATCGCCCCGAGATGGGGGTCGATTACGAGGACTGGACCGAGGCGGCCGTCATGCTCGAGGCCGCGCTGCGGGCGGGGCTCGAGGTGAAGCTCCTGCCACGGCAGAGCTTGTCCAAGGCGGTGAACGCGCCGGAGCTGGTCATCGAGGGGCGGCCTTGCCGCGACATGCTGATCGGCCGCACGTTGCAGAGCGATCCGCGCAACGCCGACTGGCTCAACCTCGGCTGGCCCTCCGCCTGCAACGACCTCGCCAACCACTATGCCGAGACGGAGACCTTCCATGCCTTCGCCGGTCGCCAGGCGGTGCTCGCCGACGTGCCGGGCGAAAGCGCGCGGCTCAGGGAGGCGAACACGCTTGCCCGCACCGGATCGGGTGGCGACGTGGCCGAGGCGATCCGCGGCTTCGCCGGGGGCCGCTGTTTCGTGAAGGTGGTCTGGCCCGCCAAGAGCGAGGCGCCGTTCCGGCTGGACGTGCCTGCCGGCTGCACGCCGGAGCAGGCGAAATCCCTCTTCATTGCCGAGACGGGCTACCTTTCGGCGGCGCGCGAGGGCGACCGGGACGCGATCCTCGTGCAGGAGCACGTCGAGATGCGCCACGAGACACGGTTCTTCGTCATCAACGCGCAGATCGTGACCGGGTCGGGGTGCATCGAGAGCGACACGCCGATCCAGAACGGGGAGGGGCTGCGCTTCCCCGCCCGCTCGGAGCCGCATCGCAACCATGGCCGCATCGGTGTCCACCCGAGCGAGGCGTCGGCCCTGCGCCAGCACGCCGAACGCTTCGTCGCGGCGCTCGCGGAGGAGGCGCCGGAGATGGCGCATTACGTCGTCGACTGCGCGCTGAAGCCGGACGGGACGCCGGTGGTCATCGAGCTCAACCCGATCGCCGAGTCCGGCCTCTACGCGGCGAGCCATCGCGACCTCTTCGCCGCGATCGCCGCGGCCGCCGAGTTGGAGCCGGAGCGGCATGCCGACTACGCGGTCAGCGAGCATGTGGCGAAGCTCCATGCGCTCTTCGAGGATGGGGAGGATGACGTCGAGCTGGATCAGGAGGCCTGCGCCTTCGACTGACCACCGGTCGACACCCAACCCCTGGCACGACGCCAATCTTGCAGTGGTCGGGTATCGCCGGTTCACCCCGTCTCATAGCCAGGCGCAGTACATAGATCCTGCGCCTGGCGACCACTCTAACGGCTGAGCCCGCCTATCACAATCTATTTTCGCAAAATTCAGGGCGAAGGTGCGTCCGGTCCGGGTTGCGCGCGGGAGAGCATAAGGCCACGAATGGCCGGGGCGTAGAGGAGGGGCGCATGCTGGAATTGCTGGCCATAGGGGTGCTGGTCACGGTCGGCCAGGGGGCATTGGCGTTCGAGGCGCCGGCGATCTCCGCCCATGGCTGCGGCGCGCCGCGCCATCCTGAGATGTCAGCGGGATGGCTACAGTCTCCCGATCGGCAAATACGAGCAGTGGCGCAAGATGAAGATGACGTTCGAGTCGAGCGGCCTGCGGCTGCACTGAGCACGATGCAGAAGGGGCGGCCCGAAGGCCGCCCCTGAGCCATTCGCTGTCGCGCGCCTTATTCCGGCGGCAGCGTGGTGGCGAAGCCGCCGTTCACGGTGAACCCCTGGCCGTTG
>NZ_JBELKF010000115.1:0-7933 GCF_042089775.1 Palleronia sp. | reverse complement strand
CAATCTTCGATCCGCGTGTCCGAGCTGCTGCCCACGATGCCGGTGGAAGCCACGGTTCAGGACGTTATCGATCGCGCCAAGTGCCGGGCCTGCAGTGCGTGCGGCTCTGGTGCCGTCCTCTACGCTTGGATCGTCTACGACAACCTTGCCAACGACCGCAGGTGAGCCGCCGCGTCATACATCCAGGCGCACGCCTTCACAGGCGACAGCGTAGCTGATTGTGTTGGGACGTCGGCCGCGCCGATGAAGTCACTAGCTCGGACGGTGAAGAGATCCCCCTAGGCATAACTGAAGCATTGACGGAACCGCTGAGCCTCGTCAATGTTCACTTTATGTTCTTGTTTCCAGTGGTGACCATGAGGTCCGTATGTCGCTTGTCATCTACCCGGACTTGATCGAGTTCGAGAGTCAGACCGGCAACGGTGGCGGCCGCGTCTTCTACCTTGGATCGCCCATCGTCGGTCTCGTGATGAACGTACGGCCAGATGCGTCGCCGGATGAGGTGGGGATGGCGAAAGAACGCGCGGCGCATTTCCTTGCAGAGCACGTAAGCTTTGAAGACTGCCTAGCTCGGCTACGCGCGGCGCGACTGCGACTGGAAAAAGGGCAGCGCTTGAGCCCCGTCGAACACGACCTCCTCGTGCAACTGGGGTTCGGCAGACCGGATGTCGAGAGTGACATTCTAGAGGCACTGGCCTTTCAGGAACAACTCGTCGGCGGGGCACTAACACTCGCCGAAACTTCGCGCCTTACCGGCCTGGAGGAAGCGGATTTAAGGGAGCGTTTAGAAGAAGGCCGCCTCTTGGGCGTATGGTGCGACGGACACCATTGGCGCGTGTTGGCATTCCAAGTGACGCTCAAAGGGCTTCTGCCAGGCCTCAATGAGATCCTCGGCCGAGTCCCTGACGACAATGACCCGCTCGGGCTGTATGCTTTCTTCACTACGCCGCAGCCGACGTTGCTTAGGCAAGGGCGAATGGTGACACCCGTTGAGTGGCTCACCGCCGGAGCGGACCCGGCGGTCGTGGTGGATCTCGCTCGCCGGTTCTGACGAGATCGGATACCAGATGCCGTACGAATACGCCATTCTGATTGTCGCCGGGATCTAGCTGGTCGGCGGCCTTGCATACATCGAGTGGATTCACCGGCCGGGCAAACCGCGCGACTCAGGAGGCGGAGGCCCTGTTAAAAAGAGGCAAGAGAAGAAGACTTAAGGGCTTTGTGATGGATACAACTGGTCAGCCTACAGTGAAGGTGGGGCGATACCTCTCCGAACCACCTCGCTATTTGCAGCCTTGCAATTTTCGCAAATCGAGGATCTTGGCGCGTACATTCTCTGGTATCTTCATATGTTGATGATACGGCTGCTCGGCATGGCAGCAGGCGCATAGCACCTCAAGGTTCTTGAGGTTGTTGTCGGTCTTCACTCCGTTACGGTGATGCGTATGCAGGACGCCCGGAACACTTGCTAAGCGGACCCGGCATTTCTGACAGGTCCAGTCCATCGCGCGACGGCGCTTTTCGGATATGCTCGGCCAGTCCTTGACATAGACATCGAGTTTGGCGGTCGCTTCCGTACGAGACGGCATTTCGCGGAAAAAGGTCGAGTACTCCCCAAGGAACTCCGAGAGGTGGAAGCTCTCCCAGATCTCGTTGCGAGCCTGCAAACCCCCTCCGGGCAGCATGAGCCGATCCGGCGTGCGGTCGTAACCCCGCCAATTCAGCTCCCTCAAGCAGTTCTTGCAGACCTTCAAGGCCGCTTCGGTTTCCCCCCGCTTCCCGCTATCCTGATCCCACCAATCCACGAGGAACAGGTCGTCTGACCGGTTGGTGGCCACGTATCTTTCGAAGCGTCCTTCGGCCCGCATGCTCTGCAATGTGCTGCAATCGGCCACGTGGAACCGGCGTGATCTTTCCGGCTCGTTTTCCAAAGTCCAGCGCGAAGATCTGGTATCCTTGATATAGAGGAGAACCTGCTCGCCCTTGTAAGTGAGCAGGCCGCCCATATCACCTGAGACCTCGTCGAGATCAATCTCGACGCCTCTCTCCAACTCTTCAAGCAGCTTCTTGCGCGGCGACAGCCCCCCACCATTCAGCGTCCACTCCGATAGCGAGGCGCCCATCTTCTGACGCAACCCATCCAACTGGAAAAACTTGAGGTCTATCTTCACTGGCTGACCTCAAGAATCCGAAGGATCTCGGCCCGGGCGGTGGTACGGATGCGGAACTCCACGCGGCGAGAGCGGTCAACATCCTCCACGCCATCAGTAGTCAGGATCGGCCGGCTTGAGGACAGCCCGTTCGCGGTCAGAAGCGGCTGCAGCCAGTCCCGGCTGGGAGTGACCTCTGACAACGACATTGCATGCTTGAGAACCGCGCGCGTGCGCTGCTGCGAGAGCGCCATGTTCAGAAAGTAGGCTTCCTCGGAAGTGGTATCCCGGTTCCATGTAGACGAGGTATGCCCTTCAATCCGAACCTCATCGATGTTGGCACGGAAGCGATCGATGACGCCGACATAGCGCGGAAAGAAGTCCTGCAGGATGGCGGAGAATTCAGGACGCAGATCGGAGCGACCGCTCTCGAATAGCACCTCCGGCGAGCGGAAGCGAACTTGCAGGGTCTCCCGCTCGATTTCGGCATTCCACCTGTCGAGATCCTTATAGAACTCCTCAATCAGGGCCTCGTAGATCGCCTCTTCTTTCTGCTGCCAAGTGTGGACGATCTTCTTGATTTCCAGATTCTGCTCGACGATTTCGACCACCGGCTCGTCCTCCAGAACTGGAAAGTCGAGATCTGGCCTGACCCAGTCGCGATCCCCGAGCAGGGAGCCGCTTGGCTCCTGAGATGAGAAGATCAGCTCGACCGGCTCTTTCGGGGGGTCCACGTCCGGCACGTCGTCCTCGAAGACGCGAATGAAGACGACCGCGAGGAACAGGAAAATGACCATCAGCCCGGCCATGAGGTCGGCCACCGACATCCACTCGCTGTCGTCATCCAGCATGCTCTGTCCGAGAAGCGGACGCATCAGGCAGCCCGCTCAGCCATGGCCACGACCTTCTGTAGGCGCTCAGTCAGCGGTGTGTAGTCTTCCACGAACTTTTCAGACAGCGAGGCGAGGTTCTTGCCTAGCAACTCGAGGGCACGGTTCAGCTCTTGCTGCATGGCCTCGTCGAACTCACCGTAGTGCTCCTCCATCTTCTTCTGGGACTGCGCCCAGCTTTCCTGGATGGACTTACCGGCTTCACGAGCGGCCTCCCGCATATGTGCGTCGTGTTCCTCAAAAGTCTTAGATGTTCGTTCGGACATCTGCCGCATGGCGCTGTCGAGTTCTTCGGTGAAGGTCGCACGCGCCTTGGTGGCGCCGTCGATGTAGTTCTTGAAGCCAGCTTGGATTTCGGCCTGCGACGCTTCGCCAGCGCGTAGAGCCTCCTCCGAGCGCGTCACCACGCCATCGACAGCCGCTTCCATGCGGGTGGTGAGCTTGTCAAGATTTTCCTCGATCACCGGGAAGGCTTCGACTGCACGGTCGCGCAGAGCGGCAAGCGCTTCGAGCTTGGCCTCCAACGCCACGGTCTGGGTGTCGAGCGCCTCTAGTACATCGCCCAATGGCTCGATGGCTTCGGGAATACGCTCGCATTTGGACTGAATGACCTCCACCGCTGCCCGGACACTCTCGATCGCCGTCACGGCGGCTTGATGGCGCTCCTCCAGCGTCTCGACGTGGACGCGGTATTGGTCCTGCCATTCCACCAGACCGGTCACGGCCGTGTTCAACTCGCGGAAATTCTCGCCAAACTGCTCGGTGAGCTTCTCGTTGAAATCCTTGATGACCTCTTCCAGTGCTTCGATGATTGCCTTCTGATTGTTCTCGACCATGTGGTCGGCAAAGCTCTTGAACTCGGTGATGAGAGCCTTGTCGCCATCCTGCACTGCCAAGCGCAGCTCGCGCACCTGCCCCACAAGGCTCTGGTTGCCATCGTCGCTGATTGCCTTGCGCAGCTCCTCCATCTTGCCCTCGGAGCGCTTGGAGACATCGCGCATCTCCTGGAGCACTTCATAGAGATGCCCACCGGTCACGCTCTCCGAGGCAGGGCCGGCAGGCACCAGCGCCTTGACTACCCGGAAGGCCAAGGCCGCCGCCATGCCCACGATACTGGTGGTGAAGGCGATCTTGAGGCCAGAGAGAAGCTCCGGAACGCTCTCGTCGATCTGCTCCACATTGAAATCCAGAAGACCAATCAGGATGCCGGTGAAGGTTCCCAGAACACCCAAGGTCGCAAGGCCGTTCGGAGTGATCGAGATCAACGATTCCAAGAACCGACTGGATCTCGCGAGAGGCAGCGCAACGAGAGCCGTGACCAACCATGCCAGGATTAACACGCAGAAGAAAAAGGTCATGCCATCCGACATGATTACACCACTAATTCGATAGATTTGATCCAACATGTTCACTTGCTCCGCTGCCCGATTGGGCAGTGCTCTTTGCCCTTTGCTGAAGCAACATGATGCAAGCTATAGATGCAATGACAGGTGGAAAGTTTTCGGCTGGATGCCGCACTGGTTGCCCGTCACTGCAGACCACTAAAGCATACTCGGAAGTGAGGATATAATGTCGATCAGGTCGCTCTTAGCCGGTCTCACGCGTGGTGCCGAGCAATTGGAACAAGGTGCCCAGCGTCTAAACGAGGCTGCCGGACGGATGGCCCAGCGTTCCGAGGCTTTCAGGTTGAGAACGGAGGGCATGCTTACCGACACTCTGTGGTTCACCGACTTCGAAGGGAGCGTAAAGGGCTGTCTCATGCTGGCGCGCGAAGAGGCGAGCCGGGAAGAGGAACTAGACGCGACCCCAAGGATGCGTGAGATCTATGCGCAAGTTTCCTTAGAGTTCGGCGAGCCTAGTCCGTTAGAGCAGCAGCCGGAACCCGAATGGGTGCGCCAAGGCGCCCCAATGGAGCCGATCAACCTGCCTAATGATCTGGAAGCCGCAAAACATTATCGAGAGGGTTTCCAGGCTGCCCTGCATAACCACGCCGCTTTCGTGCAGCAGGTCAACGAAGAGCTTCGTAAGCGCCCAGCCATGCGCGAGCCGTTCCGGAAGTACATGATAAGGCATGGCCTACAGAGGTTATTGAATGATCAGTTTCCCGGCCTCTAGTGCTACTTCAAAGTGGCAGCTAGGACTAAGGAAGTAGAAGCCCATCTCATTGAATGGCAAAAGGTCGGCCGGCTACGCCAGTTGTCATACGACCGTGATGGCGGTAGCCCCGATTCTGAGGATGGAACTATGCAAGGATCTATTGGCCGGTGCTGTAAATGCCAGCGGGCAGTTCGCTGCCCATCGGAAGGGGCGACGCTTCCTGTGCCGCAATTGGCCCAATCCGGCCACTCGTGGTGCATGGGGCGGAAGGTCGAGGTCAGCCCTTTTGCGAGGTTCAAGGATTGCGCAGCCTAGGGCACAAGGGGACAAAAGCCAACCTTCGCTGCGGTCTGATCCGAGGTCAGCTCAGCGGACCAAGGGGACCTAGGTTCGCGGTGAATGAAGTCCGCTTGTCTATTTCGGCTATAGCCTGATGAACCTATCTCAAAATTGCCATGCGGCGTTCTGCTCTAGATGCTGTGCCTCGCCTAACGGCATCGGATTGGCTAATGTCGGGCCATGATTGAGACCGATGCCGATTCCCGCCAAGATCTCGTCCGACTGAACGGGTTCTTGACGTCGATCTCGGCTCGTATCCTGCAAGTTTCCGACCACAAGGCCAGCGTGGCGATGGGAGTGGCCAGCAACGCCGTAGTCGGATCAGCCTTCGCCACTTCTGTCACCGGGCTAGTCGGCTCGTTCGGATATGCCGGCACGGGTGCGGCGCTCGCCGGGCTTTCGGGTGCGGCCAAAACGTCTGCAACGCTCGCGTGGATTGGGGGCATCGTAGGCGGCGGTGTGGCGGCGGGAACCTTCGTCCTCGGGGCCGGGGCATTGGGGGCCGGCATCTACGGCTCAATCAAAATCCGCCGCGCAATCCTCGGCCATTCGCGCCGACGGGAGGAGCTGTCCGAAGCGGAGATGCGCATCCTAGAGGCCTGCAGCGTACTGACAGCCGCCATTCGCGATACCTTGGCGGCGGAGGTACCGATCAGCCGCCGCGAGGTCGTGCTCATGTCAAGGATCGGGATCATACCGCTCATGGAAGAGGTCGAAACTGCTCTCGGCGCAGGACGTTTCGCCGATCTCAACGTATACAACCGCACGCTCCTAAGGGGGCACCTAAACAACCTGCGATCCTATCTTGCGAGGCTAGAAGCCCATGCCGACCCGTCGTAGCGCCGCCGTCGCCATTGCCGTTACGTTACAGCAGCTCATCGACGGCAAGCACGAGGACTGGACGTCTGACCAAGCCCTGGTGCTCGCCGCCCTCAGGCGGTCGGCCTCCGATCTAGCCGATGCCTCCGACGCGGAACTAGGCACCTATCTACGTAATCTCGGCCCGGACCAGATGCGTGGTGTTGTCTCGAATGTGAAGGGCATCTTCCATGAAATGCTAGTTGAGCGGGCAGAGAACGGCGATGGCGATGACATGGGAGCGCAGCTCTTCGAGCAGGCCAATCACCCAGGCGCCGACCTCGAATTCGTCGTCGACGGGGCCGTGATCGGAGAGGTGCAGCTCAAGGCCGTGCAGGACCCCGCTGCAATCATCGAGCATTTTGCGCGCTATCCGGACGTCGACGTGATGGCGACATCGGAGGTTTACGCGGCGATGGGCAGCACGTTCGCAGAACGGCTTACGGACTCTGGGGTGAGCAATGCTGAAATCACAGCGATGACCCAAAACACATTGGAGGAGTTGGCAGGGGAAAGCCTCAACGGGTTTGTTCAAGATGGCATGGTGACGTCCGCCCTGATCGGCGCTGGGCTACATGCGCGAGCGGCGTTGCAGGGGCAATCGCTCGATGCACGGCAAGTTCGCTCGACGCTGGAACTCATGGGTGTCGGTGTCGGAACAGCGATGACGATGGATGTGCTTCTAAACTTGGCATAGTGGTCGTTTGGCTGAAGTGCGCTCTTGATCTGCCTTTTGTCTTCGGGGCCGCTCCAAGGCCCCTGCCGATCTTCTGTCTACTGGAGCCAGCGCCTTCGCCGGCGTTGCCGCCGTGCCAAATACGACCGGCTTCTGGGCGTATGGTGTGAGGGCCATCACTGGCGGGTATTGTCATTCCAAGTCACCCCGAAAGGGCTTTTACCCGGCCTCGACGAAATTCTCGGTCGCGTCCCGGACGACAACGACCTGCTAGGGCTGTATGCTTTTTTACTACGCCGCAGCCGATGTTGCTCAGGCAGGGCAGGATGACTTCGCCCTTGGAGTGGTTGTCATCGGGTGGCGCCCCCCATAGTCGTCGTGGAGCTTGCCCGACGCCCGTAGTGTCAAGCCGCTGCCAGCTGCTTGCTCTTGCCGCGCGCGGGGCTAGGGTCGGGGCGAAAGGATCCTTTATGCCCCGCCCCGAAACGCCCGCCATCTCCACGGCGCCCGCCGCGCCGCGACCGGCTCCGGTCCAGCAGCCGATGCGCGGTATCCTGTTCAAGACCGCCTCAGTCTGCGTCTTTGTCGCCATGGCCGCGATCATCAAAGCGACTTCAAACGACGTGCCGCCCGGCGAGGCGGTCTGGTTCCGCTCGTTTTTTGCCCTACCGGTGATCATCGTCTGGCTGTTATGGCGCGGCGAGCTGCGTCACGGTCTCGAAACCCCCAACCCGATGGGCCATCTGTGGCGCGGCGTCGTCGGCACCGCCGCAATGGGGCTGGGCTTCACCGCGCTGGGTCTGCTGCCCTTCCCCGAGGTGACGGCGATCGGCTACGCGGCGCCGCTGATGGTGGTGATCCTCGCTGCAATGTTCTTAGGCGAGGAGGTGCGCCTGTTCCGGCTTTCGGCGGTGGGAGCTGGG
>NZ_JBELKF010000028.1:0-42787 GCF_042089775.1 Palleronia sp. | reverse complement strand
GGCTTGAATCATGGCCGGTGCCCTACGTGAATCCCCTTTTGTCAACAGGGCCTAGCTCGGGTGTGCGTCTCGAGTGATATGCGAGAGTTCCCTGAGACACCTCCAGGTAGCGCGACACCGATTTGAAGACGATCCGCTGAACACCGAAGATGCCGGCATAGAAGGTCGCGTTCGCACCAGCAGGATATGGCGGAAGCCCGGATCTGCGCGCGCCAACAGCCTGCAGACCGTCAGCTGACCGCTACCCCGGCTCGCCGTTGAGCGCCCGGCGTAGGCAGACGTTCTGGTGTTCGACGGAACTCAGGCCCGGGTGCGGGAATTGCAGGTAGGAGCGACGCCCGCTTCACCTGAACTCGCGATAAGGAAGCATCGTATGAAAGCCGTTGTCTTTCACGACGTTGGCGACATCCGCCTCGACGACGTCCCTGATCCACGGATCGAAGAACCCACCGACGCGGTCATCCGCATCACTTCTTCGGCTATCTGCGGCACAGATCTGCACATGGTCCGGGGCACGTTCGCCGGCATGAAGCCCGGCACGATCCTCGGGCACGAAGCGGTGGGGATCGTCGAGGAACTTGGACCCATGGTCCGCAACTTTGAAAAGGGCGACCGCGTGGTGATCTGCTCGACCATCGCCTGCGGCTCTTGCTCCTACTGCCGGGCCGGCTACCATTCGCAGTGTGACAACGCCAATCCGAACGGCAAGCGGGCCGGCACCTCGTTCTTCGGCGGCCCCGAGCCGACGGGTCCGTTCAACGGCTTGCAGGCCGAAAAGGCGCGCATACCTTTCGCCCACACCACCATGGTCAAGCTGCCCGACGAGGTCACTGACGATCAAGCCATCCTGATTTCGGACATCTTCCCCACAGCCTATTTCGGGGCCGAGAACGCCGAGATCGAGCCGGGCGACAGCGTC
Organism: Palleronia sp.; assembly: GCF_042089775.1. Classification (NCBI taxonomy): domain Bacteria; kingdom Pseudomonadati; phylum Pseudomonadota; class Alphaproteobacteria; order Rhodobacterales; family Roseobacteraceae; genus Palleronia; species Palleronia sp. The sequence goes on along the minus strand of NZ_JBELKF010000028.1, from coordinate 41,868 downwards.
GCCGTATTTGGCGCCGGACCCGTCGGCCTCTTCTCGATCATCTCGGCGAAACTCCTCGGCGCCGGACGTGTGATTGCCGTCGATGAGCGGGAAGACCGCCTGGACATGGCGCGGCGGCTTGGTGCCGAAACGGTCAACTTCTCGAAGGAGCACCCGGTCAACACCATCGTCGAGATGACCGGCGGCATCGGTGTCGACCGGGTGATTGACGCGGTCGGCGTCGACGCGCAGCACGCGCATGGCGGACCGGCCGAAGATGAGGCGCAGGAGAAGGCCCAGACCTTCGAGGCCCAGGTCGACCGCATAGCGCCCGAGCAAAACGTTCAGCGGGGCCAATGGAAGCCCGGCGATGCGCCGAGCCAGGCGCTGGAATGGTCGGTGCAGGCTTTGGCCAAGGCGGGCACCCTGTCGATCATCGGGGTCTATCCGCCGACCATGCAGAGCTTTCCCATCGGTGAAGCGATGAACAAGAACCTGACGATGAAGATGGGGAACTGCCCGCACCGCCGTTACGTGCCGATGCTCGTTGATCTGGTGCAATCGGGCGCAGTCGATCCCGTGACCGTCCTGACGCAGGTCGAGCCAGTGGAGAACGCGATCGACGCGTTCAAGACCTTCGACAAGCGCAAACCGGGCTGGGTCAAGGTCGAACTCGAACCATCCTGAGACGCGAAGGGCGGGCCCGCAAGCCCGCCCCAATTCGTTCGGCAGCGCCGGCCCCTCAGTTCAGTGCCTGGTCCGTGACCTTGGTCGTATAGGCGCCCTCGGGTTCTTTCGTGATCGCCGGATTCTCTTCCGAAATGGCCGATAGCAGCGTCTGGACCGTCTGCTCGTAGGCGGCCGGGTCCAGAGCACCGTCCGACCCTTCAGTCAGCTTGGCGACCTCGCCCATCATGTAGACTTGGTGATCCAGCGTCTGCGCGCCGCTCGTGTCGTTGTCGACGACGATCTGGGCCGCCTCCTCCGGATTCTCCTCGGCCCATTTCCAACCCTTCATCGAGGCGCGGACGAAGCGTGACATCTTGTCCACGAACTCCGGATCCTCAAGATCGCTCTCAAGGACGTAGAGCCCGTCCTCGAGCATCCCCACGCCTTCCTCAAGGTAGTTGAAGTTGACCAACTCGTCCTCGATATAGCCGGCGTCGAGGATCTGGCCGTACTCGTTGTAGGTCATGGTCGAGATGCAGTCCGCCTGACCCTGCAACAGCGGATCGACGTTGAACGCCTGCTTCAGGACCTCCACCCCCTCTTCGCTGCCATCCGTCGGGATGCCCAGCGACGCCATGTAGGCATAGAACGGATACTCGTTGCCGAAGAACCAGACGCCCAGCGTGCGGCCGGGGAAATCCTCGGGAGTCTCGACACCGGTTTCGGAAAGGCAGGTCAACTGCAGCCCTCCGGACGAGAACGGCTGCGCGATGTTGACGAGCGGCACTCCCCGTTCCCGCGCGGCCAGCGCGGCGGCCATCCACGTGACGATCACGTCGGCCCCGCCGCCCGCGATCACCTGTTCGGGCGCGATGTCCGGGCCGCCAGGCTTGATGGTGACGTCGAGGTTCTCTTCCTCGTAGAACCCCTGCTCCTGCGCCACGTAGTAGCCCGCGAACTGGGCTTGCGTGACCCATTTCAGCTGCAGCGTGACCTCGTCCGTCTCTTGCGCGAGGACGGGTGATGCGGCCGCCCCGAATGCGGCCACGGCCGCGAAGATCGTGTGTCTCATGAAGTGCCCTCTCCTGTGGTGCCTCCGGGTTTATCCCCGGTTCGACGGGTGCCAGAACGTCACCCGTTTCTCGACGAACGCGATGATGCCGTAGAAGGCGCTTCCCGCAAGGGCGGCGACCACGATCTCGGCCCAGACCATGTCGAGCGCGAGCTGACCGACCGAAACCGAGATGCGAAAGCCCACGCCCTGCACGGGAGAGCCGAAAAATTCGGCAACGATGGCACCGACGAGCGCCAGCGTCGTCGAGATCTTCAAACCGTTGAAGATGAACGGCATCGCGGACGGCACGCGCAATTTCATCAGGCTGCGCCAGTAGCTCGCGCCATAGGTGCGCATCAGGTCGCGCTGCATGGCCTGCGTGTCGGCCAGTCCCGCGACCGTGTTCACCAGCACAGGGAAGAACACCATCGCCACCACCACCGCCGCCTTCGACTGCCAGTCGAACCCGAACCACATCACCAGGATCGGGGCGGTTCCGACGATGGGCAGCGCGGCCATGAAGTTGCCGACCGGCAGCAAACCGCGCCTCAGGAAGTCGAAGCGATCCGCCAGCAGCGCCACCCCGAAGGCCGCGGCGCAACCGATCACGTAGCCCGACAGAGCACCCTTCACGACCGTCTGCACGAAGTCGGTCCACAGGGTCGGCGCGTTCGCCGCAAAGGCCGCGGCGATGGCGCTTGGCGCGGGCAGGATCACGCCGGGCACGTTGAACAGGCGGACCGCGACCTCCCACAGGATCAGGACGGTCAGGCCGAAGATCGCCGGGACGGCCATCGCGGCCACCCGTCCGCCCCGCTGCGCGATCAGGGTATTCAGACCCCACCCGGCGAACCAGATTGCCAGAACCGCGCCTTGGCGAGGGTCGAGGATCGCGGCCAGCGTTACGGCCGCAACCACCACGATACCGCGCTGCACACCGCCTCTCATCGACGGCCCATCCGGCGTAGCACGACCCGCTCGATCAGCTCGATCACGCCCACCGCCAGCGCGGCAAGGATCGCGGCGCCGAACAGCGCCGCCCAGATCTGCACCGTCTGCCCGTAGTAGCTGCCCGCCAGCAGGCGCGCGCCAAGGCCCGCCACGGCGCCGGTCGGCAGCTCTCCGACGATGGCCCCGACAAGGCTGGCGGCGATCCCGATCTTGAGCGACGCAAACAGATACGGCGCCGAGGACGGCAGCCGCAGCTTGAAGAACGTCCCCGCCCGGCTGGCGGCATAGGTCCGGAGCAGGTCCAACTGCATCGCATCCGGTGCCCGCAGCCCCTTCACCATGCCTACGACGACAGGAAAGAAGGACAGGTAGGCCGAGATCACGGCCTTGGGCAGCAACCCCTCGACGCCCACGGAATAGAGCACCACGATGATCATCGGCGCGATCGCGATGATCGGAACGGTCTGGCTGACGATGGCCCAGGGCATCACGCTCATGTCCATCACGCGGGAATGAACGATGCCGACCGCCAGCAGGATGCCCAGCACCGTGCCGATGACGAACCCGGTCAAGGTCGCGCTCATCGTGACCCAGCCGTGGTAGATCAGGCTTCGGTTCGATAGGGGCGAGACCACGGCGGTGGTATTCCAAAGCTCGACCGCCACCTGGTGCGGCGCCGGCAGGCGTGGGCGATCCTGCTCGAAGGCTCCCGTCACGGCAAGGCCGGGGTTGGCGAGCGCAAGGGCCACGCCCGACATCTCGCGCCGGTCGCGCGGGCTTTCCGGGCTGACCGCGATCCCTGCGCGAGACGCCGCCAGCACAGACTGAGCGGCGTTCATCGGGATGCAGGCCGCGTACCAAAGGGCGAGGAGTGCAACGACGACCGTCAGCACCGGCAGCGCCTTGTGCCCGAGCGGCCGGACCCACAGGGCCACGCGGGCCGAGCGCCCTACGCCGGCCCCCTGCCCCGATATCGGCGCGGCGTTGCTGTTCATGCCGCCTCCATCCCGGCGCGCAGGCCCTCGCGGACTCGGTGCGCGATCGCAATGAACTCGGGGCTGTCCCGGATCTCCAGGGGGCGTTCGCGCGGCAGCGGGCTTTCGATCACGTCCGTGATCCGCCCCGGCCGTGGCGACATCACCACGATGCGTGTGGAGAGATACACGGCCTCGGGGATCGAATGGGTGACGAAGAGCATCGTCTTGCCCGTCCGATCCCACAGCGACAGCAACTCTTCGTTCAGGCGGTCACGCACGATCTCGTCCAGTGCGCCGAAGGGTTCGTCCATCAGCAACAGGTCAGCATCGAAGGACAGCGCCCGCGCGATCGAGGCGCGCTGCTGCATGCCGCCCGACAACTGCCACGGGTATTTGTGCTCAAACCCCTCAAGGTCGACCAGCGCCAGCGTCTGCGCCACCCGCCGCTTCCGCTCCGCCTCGGGAAATTCCATGATCTCGAGCGGGAGGCGAATGTTGCCGCCAATGGTCCGCCACGGGTAAAGCCCCGCCGCCTGAAAGACGTAGCCATAGGCCCGGGCGCGGCGGGCCTCGTCCGGCGAAATGCCGTTGACCGTGAGCGTCCCGCCCGTCGGCTGTTCCAGAGCGGCGACACAGCGCAGGAACGTGGTCTTGCCGCATCCAGAAGGGCCGATAAACGAGACGAAATCGCCCTCGTTCACGGTCAGGTCGACATCTTTCAACGCATGCACCGGCCCGTCATTGGTGCTGAATGTCAGGTCCAGCGCGCTGGCCTTCACGACGCGGGTGTTCATGCTGCTGTCTCGTCCTTGCGGGCGTTTATCACACGCTATCATCGGCGGGGGACCGGTCAAGGACGAGGCGCGGAAATCAGGCAGTCGCCCAATTTTTGCACACACGGCATGGGCGCAGGCGGTCTTCTGCCGCGATACTGCTCATATTGAAGTCAGACCGCCCTACGGCTTCCGTAACGTCAGTGTGGGAGAGCCGCCTCGACCACGGCTGCTGAACGCGCAACCGCTTGATCGATGGTCAGGTCAGTCGTGTCGATGTGGTGGGCATCATCGGCGGGCCGCAGCGGTGCGTCCACACGGCCCATGTCACGCTCGTCGCGGCGGCGGACATCCTCGAGCACGGCCTCGTAGCTCGTCCCGTCGTCCAGTTCGCGATGGCGGCGGTGCGCGCGCACCTCGGGACTGGCGGTAACGAACAGCTTCACCTCGGCCGCGGGACAGATGACGGTTCCGATGTCGCGCCCGTCAAGGACCGCCCCCTCGTCCCGGCGAGCAAAGCGGCGCTGAAACTCCACCAGTGCACGGCGCACCTCGCTATCGGAAGCCACGTGGCTGGCTGCCTCGGCCACCTCGGCTGTACGCAGGCCGGGCGCGTCCAGATCCTCAGGCCGCAGGGCCTGGGCCGCCGCCAGCGGTGCCATTCCATCAAGCACCCGCCGCCCCGTCGCACGATAGAGAAGCCCGGTGTCGAGATAGGCGAACCCGAAGCGGGCGGCGATCTCACGGGCGATCGTGCCTTTCCCGGCCGCCGCGGGCCCATCGATGGCTACTGTAAAGGCCATCAGGACCCGCGCTTTTCCATGTCGGGATCGGCGCCAGAGGACTGCGGCAGGCCGTCCGCAATCTCGTAATATTCACCTTTGTCGGCGCAGAAGATATGCCCCGCCATCGACAGCCCGGTCGGCGCGTCAAGGCTGCCCGCGAAGATCGACAGCCTGTCGCCGCCCCCGTCCCAGAACAGGTTCGAGCCGCAGATCGGGCAGAACCCCCGTCTGGCCTTCTCCGACGACTGATACCAGCGCACCTCACCCTCGACTTCCAGCGCATCTCGCGCGACCGACGAGCCCGCGATGAAATGCCCAGACGCCCGGCGACACTGGCTGCAATGGCAGGCGACAACCGGCGCGAGCGGCCCTGTCACGCGGAACGAAACTTCGGCACAAAGGCATCCGCCCGTCACGGACAGGCTGCTCGGGTCGGCATCGAAAATGTCGGTCATGGTCCCTCCTTCGGGCGCGATCTAGCGCGACGCCTGCGAGCGTCAGCCCTCGGGGCGCGAGAACGCCGCGCCAAGCGAGGTCATCAGCGGCTCGAAGATCGGGAACGACGTAGAGATCGGGCTGGCGTCGTCCACCGTGACAGGATTTATCGACGCCATGCCGAGGCAGAGGAACGACATCGCGATGCGGTGGTCCAGCCGTGCCGCAACGGTCACGCCGCCTTCGACACCGCCGGGGCCGCGGCCATGGACGCGCCACCAGTCATCGCCCTCGTCGACCGTCACGCCCGCGGCGCGCAGCCCCTGCGCCATTGCGTCGATCCGGTCGCTCTCCTTCACGCGCAGCTCGGCCACGCCCGGCATGTCAGTCACGCCCTCGGCGAAGGCAGCCACGACCGACAGCACCGGGTATTCGTCGATCATCGAGGCCGCCCGCTCGGGCGGAACGCAAATACCCTTCATCTCGGGCGAGAAACGCGCATGCAGGTCGGCCACCGGCTCGCCCCCCTCTTCGCGCGGGTTCTCGTAGGCCAGGTCGGCCCCCATCTCGCGCAGCGTCTCGAACAGTCCCGCGCGGGTCGGGTTGAGACCAATGTTCGGCACCAGAACGTCGGAGCCTTCGGTAATAAGCGCCGCACAGACGGGGAAGGCCGCGGACGACGGGTCGCGCGGCACGGCGATCTCCTGCGGCTGAAGCTCAGGGCGGCCCTTCAGCGTGATGACGCGGCCCTCCCCGTTCTCCTCGGTCGCGATGGTCGCGCCGAACCCGGCGAGCATGCGCTCGGAATGGTCGCGGGTGGCCTCGCGTTCGATCACCACCGTCTCGCCCGGCGCGTTGAGCCCGGCCAGCAGCACGGCCGACTTCACCTGCGCCGAGGGGACCGGCGTGGCGTAGCGCACCGGCACCGGATCAGACGCGCCGATGAGTGTCAGCGGCAGACGGCCGCCCGTGCGCCCGAAGGCCTGCGCTCCGAACAACGCCAGCGGATCGGTCACGCGCGCCATCGGGCGCGAGGTGAGCGACGCGTCGCCGGTGAAGGTCGTGGCGAAGCCGTGGGTCGCGACCGCGCCCATGATCAGCCGTACGCCGGTCCCCGAATTTCCGCAGTCGATCACGTGGTCGGGCTCAGAAAAACCGCCCACGCCCACGCCATGAACCGACCAACTGCCATCCTCGTGATGCACGACCTCGGCGCCCAGCGCCTGCATCGCGCGCCCCGTATCGAGCACGTCCTGCCCTTCGAGCAGCCCGGTGATCCGGGTTTCACCAACGGCCATCGCGCCGAAGATCAGCGCACGGTGCGAGATAGACTTGTCACCCGGCACCTCGGCCGTTCCGGTAAGCGGCCCCGCGTTGCGGGTCTGAAGGGGCGCGGGCGTGCCGTGTGCGGACATGGGGTGTCACCTCAACGTCGGGTCGAACTCGGTCCGAGTGGGTGGCACGCGCACGGGTATGGCGCAAGCTGCAATCGGATTGGCCGCCCCAGGGCGACAGCTCAGAGGCGCCGGAAGGTCAGGTAGTGTGGCGTGCGGCCCTCGCGGAGGGCCTTCTGCTCGTACCGGGTCGACAGCCAGTCATCCCAAGGCTCGCGCCAGTCCGCCGGTTCTTCGGCGAGCCATTCGAACCCCGCCTTGGGCACCTCTTCGAGTGTCTGGCGCACGTAGTCGGGGATGTCGGTGGCGACGCGAAAGTTGGCGCCTGGCTTCAGCCGCTCGGCGAGCGGTACGAGATGCTCGGGCGTGACGAAGCGCCGGCGGTGGTGCCGCGCCTTGGGCCACGGGTCGGGATAGAGGAGGAAAGCGCCCGAGATCGACTCCTTGGGCAGCACGTCGAAGAGGTCGCGCACGTCGCCGGGATGGATGCGCAGATTAGAAACACCCGCCTCCCGGATCTTCCCCAAGAGCATTGCCACCCCGTTGATATACGGTTCGGCACCGATGATCCCGACCTGCGGATTCCGCGCCGCCTGGTGAACGAGGTGTTCGCCGCCCCCGAAGCCGATCTCGAGCCAGACGTCACGCCCGCCGAAGATCGCGTCCAGATCGAGCGGATTGCGGTCGGGGTTGGCCACCCACTCGACAGGGCCTGGCGAAAGACGGTCGAGGTCCTCCTGCAGATACCGCTCTTGCGCGGGACGCAGCGTATGGCCCTTGCGGCGGCCGTAGAAGTTGCGCCACGGGGCGCCCTGGGGTTTTTCCGACATGGCGCCGATCTATTCGAGGCGCAGGCACCGCGCAACCACGGCTGGCCTGAACGGGCGCGACCCCTCGGGACGCGCCTTCTGGGTCTGCCTCAGACCGCGCGCCGCAGAGCGTCGGCGAGGTCCGTCTTCTCCCACGAGAAGCCGCCGTCTGCTTCGGGCGCTCGACCGAAATGCCCATAGGCAGCCGTGCGCTCGTAGATCGGGCGATTGAGGCCCAGATGCGTGCGGATGCCGCGCGGGGTCAGGTCCATGGCCTCGCGGATCGCGTTCTCGATCTTCTCCTCGTGAACCTCGCCGGTGCCGTAGGTGTCGGCGTATATCGACAGCGGCTTAGAGATGCCGATCGCATAGGACAGCTGGATCGTGCAGCGCTTCGCCATTCCGGCCGCTACCACGTTCTTCGCCAGGTAGCGCGCGGCATAGGCGGCCGAGCGGTCGACCTTGGTCGGGTCCTTGCCCGAGAACGCGCCGCCGCCGTGCGGGGCCGAACCGCCATAGGTGTCCACGATGATCTTGCGCCCGGTCAGGCCAGCGTCGCCGTCGGGTCCGCCGATCACGAAAACGCCCGTCGGGTTCACCCACCATTCGGTCGCGTCGGTGATCCAGCCGTCGGGCAGAACTTCGCGGATATAGGGCTCGACGATGGCCCGGATGTCGGCGCTGGTCTGATCCTCGCGCTCGTGCTGGGTCGACAGGACGATCGAGGTCACCTCGACCGGCTTGCCGTCCTCGTAGCGCAAGCTGATCTGGCTCTTGGCGTCCGGGCGCAGCGTCGGCTCCTGACCCGATTTGCGGACCTCGGCCAGGCGCTTGAGGATCTGGTGCGCGTAGTGGATCGGCGCAGGCATGAGTTCGGGCGTGTCCTCGACCGCGTAGCCGAACATGATGCCCTGGTCGCCGGCGCCCTCGTCCTTGCCGTCGGATTCATCAACGCCCTGCGCGATGTGGGCGGACTGGGCGTGCAGAAGGTTCGTCACCTCGACGGTGTTCCAGTGGAACTTGTCCTGCTCGTAGCCGATGTCGCGGATGCACTCGCGGGCAATCCCCTCGACCCGGTCAAGATACTCGGCCAGCTTGGACTTGTCCGAAAGCCCGACTTCGCCGCCTATCACGACGCGGTTCGTGGTCGCGAAGGTTTCGCAGGCGACGCGCGCTTCGGCTTCCTCCGTCAGGAAGGCGTCGAGGACGGCGTCCGAGATGCGGTCACAGACCTTGTCGGGGTGACCCTCGGAAACGGATTCCGAGGTGAAGATGTAGTTCTGACGCGGCATGGGGGAGTGCTCCATTGGATTTCTCCGCGCACGCCAGGAAGCCGTTGTGCGCGATCCTATGCGCCGTAGCGAGCGGCGCGCGTGCGATCAAGGCGATTTTACACGCAATGCGAACGTTCCCGACAAAAGCAGCAAGATCAGCACGAAGGCTGGCCAGTCTCCGATCCTTGCGTAGGGCGTCGGCGCCAGGGCCGGTGGCAGCGCCGCGTCGAGATATCCTGCCTCGCCCAGTCCCAGTTCGGCCGTGATTTGCCCGGTCGCGGTAATGACGGCTGAAATTCCCGTGTTGGCCACGCGAACCAGCGGCAGCCCCTGCTCGATCGCACGCATCCGGGTGATCGCAAGATGCTGCTGCGGTCCGGCAAATGTGCCGAACCAGGCGTCGTTGGTGATCTGCAGCATCCAGTCGGCCCGCGGCTCTACTGCCCCGACCTCTTCGGGAAAAATCGCCTCGTAGCAAATCAGCGGCAGAACCTGCCCCAGCGGCCCCAGATCGACGAGCCGCTGCCCCGGTCCCGGAGAATAACCGAACTCCCCCTGCGCCAGTCCGCGGATGCCGACTCGGCCGACAAGGTCGCCGAAGGGCACGTACTCACCGAAGGGGACAAGGTGGTGCTTGTCGTAGATGTCCCGGATCTCACCGTCAGCGGTGATCGAGATCAGGCTGTTGAAGTAGTGACTGCCCTCGGCCCTTTGCCCGCCCACGGCCAACGGCACGCCGCCGGCTGCCTGTGCGAGTATGTCCAGCACGGGATGGCCCGGCTCGATCAGGTAGGGCACCGACGTTTCCGGCCACAGGACCAGATCCGGCGAACCGGGCGCGGCCGTCAGGTCCAGAGCGCGCTCGAAGAACATCTGCGTGTATTCGGGGTCCCACTTCAGGTGCTGCGGTGCGTTCGGCTGGACGAGGCGCAGGACTGGCGCGTCCGGCTGCGGCGCCGGCGCGGCTGGTCGCATCCCAAAGGTCAGCACTGCTCCACCCCAGATCGCCGCGCCCATCAGCACCGCCAACGGCCGCGGCCCGATCGACGCGAGAAGGCCCGCAACAAGCGTGGTCGCGAGCGTCAGTCCGAACGGCCCCACGAACGCCGCGGCCTGCGCGACGGGCCCCTCGGACCAGATGTACCCGATCAGGACCCACGGAAAGCCGGTCAGGATCAGCGACCGCAGAGCCTCTCCTCCGGCCAGCGCCGCGCCAAAAGCCAACGCAAAGCGCCACCCGCCGACCGCAAGACGGCGCGCGACCCAGAAGGCCAGCGCCCAGAACAGCGCAAACCCCGTGGCCGAGAAGACCAGCGCGAAGGGCGCCATCCACCCATGTCGGGCGACGTCGACGAGGAACGGCTCGACGATCCAGTGGAGCGTGACGGCGAAATACCCCGTGCCGGCAGCAAAGCCGATCCAGGCGGCCCTTCGAGCGTCAGGCGCCGACCGGCAGAGCCAGCCAGCCATCCCCAGAGCAAGCAACGCGAGAGGTGCGAGGTGGAACGGCGCCTGTCCCAACGCCGTGCCAATTCCGGCTAGGGCGGCGAGCGCCAGCCGAACCTTCGGCCGGGCAAGGGCATCCCCCCGCCCGCTGTCGAGCGAAACAGCCGTCATCGCGATCTCCACCGGATCAGTTGCGCGCCGCTTACTGCGCCGCCCGGCGCGGAACAAGGGTCCGTTCGCTTAGGCCGGAAGGTGGACGCGCAGGCGTTTCAGCCGGCGCGGATCGGCGTCGACGACCTCGATCTCGGCCCCCGAGGGGTGCGCGACGACCTCCCCCCGCGCAGGCACCCGGCCCGTCAGAACAACGACCAGACCGCCGAGCGTGTCGATCTCTTCGTCCTCGTCATCGTCGGTGAAACTCGTCCCGGTGGCGTCCTCGAACTCGGCCAGCGGTGTGCGGGCCTGCGCGAGCCAGACGCCGGACTTCTCTTCGAGGAAGAGCTTGTCCTCGTCCTCGTCGTGCTCGTCCTCAATCTGGCCAATCACCTGCTCGATCAGATCCTCGATCGTGACCAGCCCATCCACGCCGCCATATTCGTCGATGACCAGCGCCATGTGGGTCCGCTCGCTCTGCATCCGCTGCAAGAGCACGCCGATCGGCATCGACGGAGGCGCGTAGATCACCGGCCGCAACATGCGAGCCAAGTCGAACGTCGCTTCGTGTCCGAAACCGTGGCGCAGCGCAAAGTCCTTGAGGTGGATCATGCCCTTGGGATGGTCGAGGGTCCCGTCATAGACGGGAAGCCGGGTAAGCCCGCTTTCGCGGAACGTCTCGACGAGGTCCTCCCACGAGATGTCGATGGGGACCGAAACGATCTCAACCGTGGGAATGGCCACGTCCGCCACCCGCATCCGCGACAGGTTCAGAAGGTCCGGCGGCATGCGTGACGCATGGCGCTCTCCGCTGTCGCCCTCGGCCTCTTCCGGCGGAGAGAATGCCGTGAAGAGACGCCCGAAAAACCCGCGTTCGCTACTGTCGTCTTCTATGTCGCCGGGATCGCGGTCTGCCCCGGCGTCGGTGTCGGCGTGCGACATGTCACCTTCCATTTTCAGGCCTTGATGGCCGCTTAGCGAGTATATGGGTTCGCCAACCCCATTTGTGCAAGAATTTCGATCTCACGACCCTCCATAAGCGCCGCATCGCCGTCGCGCTCGTGATCATGGCCCAGAAGGTGCAGCACCGCATGGACAATGAGGTGGGTGACATGGTCTGCCATTGGGATGTCGGCGGCCGCGGCCTCGGCCTCGCAGGTTTCCCATGCGATCGCAATGTCGCCGTAGGCGTCGTTCTCGGGCGAAAACGGCTCGCCCCCGTCTTCTTCCGCCCCAAGCTCTTCGGAGGGCCAAGACAGCACGTTGGTCGGCTTCGGCTTGCCCCGGAAATCCGCGTTGAGCTCGGCAATCCGGGCGTCGTCGCAGGCAAGGATCACGACCTCGCCCCCCGACAGTCCGCGATGCGCGAGCGTCGCCTCGACAGCCCGCACGGCCAGCGTTTCGAGGTCGAGCGCATCCCACCGGTCGTCCTCGACGACTACATCCACATCCAGATCCGCGCTCATCCCGGAAGAGCAGCCCGGCCAGTCACTCGTCGGCCTCGTAGGCCTCGATGATCTTCGCGACCAGCGGATGGCGGACCACGTCGCGCGAGGTGAAGTAGTTGAACGAGATCTTTTCGATGCCGGTCAGCAGCCGCTCGGCATCCGCCAGCCCCGAGACCTGGCCCCGCGGCAGGTCCACTTGGCTGCGGTCGCCGGTGATCACCATGCGGCTGCCTTCGCCAAGGCGGGTCAGGAACATCTTCATCTGCATCGCGGTGGCGTTCTGCGCTTCGTCGAGCACGACGAAGGCATTGGCCAGCGTCCGGCCACGCATGAAGGCGAGCGGCGCGATCTCGATCTTCTTCTCTTCCTTCAGCTTCTGCTGCATCTTCGCAGGCAGAAAATCGTTCAGCGCGTCATAGAGCGGCTGCATGTAGGGATCGACCTTCTCTTCCTGCGTGCCCGGCAGGAAACCCAGCCGTTCGCCCGCCTCGACGGCGGGACGGCACAGGATGATTCGATCGACCTCGCCCTGGATGAACAGATTCACGCCCACGGCGACGGCAAGATAGGTCTTGCCGGTGCCTGCCGGGCCGATCCCGAACGCCAGTTCATGCTGGAACAGCGAGGCGACATAGGCCTTCTGGGCGTCGGTCCGCGGCTCGACCAGCTTCTTCTTGGTGCGGATCTCGATCTTGCCGCCCTGGAACAGCTCCATCTGGTCGCCGTCTCGTGCCTCTTCGTCAGAAGAGGCCGCGCCGCCCATGCGGATTTCGGCGTCGATATCGGCTGGCTCCACGTCGCGCCCCGCCTCGAGCCGCCCGTAAAGCGCCGTCAGAACCTCAGCCGCCCGATCCCGCGTGTCGGGATCGCCGATCAGCGTCAGGTGATTGCCACGGCGGAAGATCTGTACGCCCAGATGGCTTTCGATCTGAACGAGGTGCGCGTCGCCGACGCCGCAAAGGTCGATCAGCAGACGGTTGTCGGGAAACTCGACCGAGGTTTCGGTGGGATGCGATTGCGTATGGTCCAGCGGGGGCAGCGAGCTGGGGGATTGGGCCAAGCGGATCTATCTCCTGGTGCACGGCGGCTATGGACATATCGTGGCCCCTCAACCCCGCCCTGACAAGGGGCGGCGCACCGCGATAACCGGAAAAGGCCGCGTCGGCGCCCCCGGCGCAGCCTCGTGCGCGTTGGCGATCAGATCGGGTCGGCCACCGGCGAGCCGGCCCCGTCGGGCCCGTAAAGCGTGAAGGGCTGCAGACGACCGCAGATCGGCTTTCCGTACTTATCGAGCCGGTTCATCTGGTAGCCCTCGATGCCGTCATCGATGGCCCAATGCTCGCACCCGTCGCCATCCACCCAGATCCCGGGCGTCCTCGTAAGGTTGCTGAGGCTCTTGGTGTCGACGAACCGATCGACGGTCTGGTCAGTCTTGGTGCCGCAGGCCGACAGCAGCGTAGCACCGGCGAGGAAGATAAGAGGAAGCGTTTTCATGAGGCTCACCGGATGCAGATAATTTCGACGCGGCGGTTGCGCTGCATACCGGCCGCGGTCTGGTTCGAGGCGACGGGCCGGCGCTCGCCATAGCCGCGCACATCGTTGATCGATTTGCCCATGCCCGCGGCCAGACGGGCAACGGCGTTGGCCCGGTTTTGGCTGAGACGGATGTTGTACTCGTCGCTCGCCCGGCTGTCGGTATGACCGATGATGGTGAAAGCCCGCGCGTCGGTCCGCCCGAAGAAGTCCGCAAGATAATCCCGCCCCTGAGGGCTGACGCGGTAGCTGTCGGTCGCAAAGAGCACGTCGGCACTCATCACGCCGCAGGTTTCGACCTTGTGGCAGACGGGCGTGCCCTGCCGCGTCAGACGGTTCGAGCCATAGCCCTCCCACCCGTCGTCACGGACCCAGTGTTCGCACCCGTCGGGATCGATCCAGATCGTGCCGACCGCGCGCTCTTGCGCGCGGGCGTTGTCTGGCACGGAACTCATTCCCCCGACGACAAGTGCCGTGGCAAGGACCATGCGGAACAGACCGGAAATGCTGACTGCCACCACTGTCTCCTTCGAAAGATCTGCCGACTTGATGCGCCGGCATTGCGCTTTTTACGGATTAAATAGTTAACAAGATTGATGCACAAAGGAAGGACATTCCCGATCCGGCCACGAAGCAGAGGTTATTCGAGCCTCTCCGGAAACGGTGCGCTACCGAACTCTATGAAACGCCATGATGCTCGCACCAATCATTCTGCCTAGCGTATAGGCTAACGAATTATCAGGAGGACACACATGATTCGCCTTGCCGCGGCCGCCCTGGTCGCATCCGGACTGGCCGCACCTGCCGTTGCTGGCGCCGGCACTCATGGCTACGTCCCGACCCAGTACGCCCCACGCGTGGTTGTGAGCTGCTTCCGCGGCCCGTGGCAACAGATCATCTGGGACCACCCGAACGCCGTCTTCGTCGATAGCTTGGTCGGCATCGGCTATTCGTTCGAAAGGGCCAGCGCGATCGCCAATCGCGTCTGCAAGGATGGGAGCCTCGTGAACAATGCCGACGGCCTGAAAGCCACGACCGAGGCCATCATCGCCAATTCGCCGCGCCGCTGAGGCGACGACCGCTCAGACCAACGTTCCCGCCAGCGAATTCGACGCGCTGCGCGTGATACGCACGCGGCGCAGGTCGCCAGGAGCGATCCCTTCGGCCTCGACAAAGACAGAATGCAGGTGGTCGGACTTTCCAACCATCTGTCCGACCTCGCGTCCGGGCTTTTCGAACAGGACCCGGACCTCGCGGCCCACCATCCGGTCCTGCACCATTTGCTGTTGCGACCGAAGAAGCCCCTGCAGCCGCTGAAGGCGGTCATCCTTGGCGGCCTCGTCCACCTGCGCGCGCTCGGCCGCGGGCGTGCCGGGGCGGGTGGAATACTTGAACGAGTAGCACTGGCCGTATTCGACCGCCTCGACCAGCGCCATGGTCTGGGCGAAGTCCTCTTCGGTCTCGCCCGGGAAGCCGACGATGAAATCGCCCGAGATCAGGATGTCGGGCCGCGTGGCGCGAATACGCTCGATCAGGCGCAGATAGCTTTCGGCGGTGTGCTTGCGGTTCATCGCCTTCAGGACCCGGTCGCTGCCGGATTGCACCGGCAGGTGCAGGTAAGGCATCAGCTTGTCCACCTCGCCATGGGCGGCGATCAGGTCGTCGTCCATGTCGTTGGGGTGGCTGGTGGTAAAGCGGATGCGCTCGAGCCCGTCGATCTTTGCGAGCTCGCGGATCAGCCGGGCAAGGGTCCATTCGCCGCCCGCACCGTCGCCGTGGTAGGCGTTCACGTTCTGGCCCAGCAAGGTGATCTCGCGCACGCCACGCTCGACCAAGTCGCGCGCTTCGGCCAGAACCCGGTCCGTAGGGCGCGAGACCTCGGCCCCGCGGGTATAGGGCACCACGCAGAAGGCGCAGAACTTGTCGCAGCCTTCCTGCACCGTCAGAAAGGCCGTCGGGCCGCGGCTCGCCTTGGGGCGGGACTTCAGCCGCTCGAACTTGTCCTCTTCGGGAAAGTCGGTGTCGAGCGCCTTGACCCCCCGGCCCGCCTTCGCCTCCATCTCGGGCAGGCGGTGGTAGCTCTGCGGCCCCACCACGAGGTCGACCATCGGCTGGCGGCGCAGGATCTCCTGCCCCTCGGCCTGGGCGACGCAACCCGCCACGCCGATCTTCAGATCAGGGCGCGCATCCTTCAGCTCACGAAAGCGCCCCAGCTCGGAATAGACCTTTTCGGCGGCCTTCTCGCGGATGTGGCAGGTGTTCAGCAGGATCATGTCGGCGTCGTCGGGCGTGTCCGTCTCGACATAACCTGACCCGCCCAGCGCCTCGGCCATGCGCTCGCTGTCGTAGACGTTCATCTGACAGCCATAAGTCTTGATGTAGAGCTTCTTGCGCGCGGTCATGGCGGGTCCCCCACTGTGCGAGCCACGCATCTAACGCGGCACGACGACTGTCGCAACCAAGGGCAACTCTTGCCAAGCAGCGTTCCGAAAGGGCAAACCGCGTCGACGATGACCACAGACACCTATAGTAGCCTCGCGGCCCTCGAGAAATCAACCATAACCTTCAGCGACGGACCGCTCGCTATTCTTCTGGTTGAGGACGAGGTTGAGGCACAGTCCTCGCTGGACCACATGGCGCGGATCGGCTTTGCCACGATCGTCGCGATGGTGCCCGAAGCGGTACCGCTGTCTCCTCCGCAAGGCGTGACGATGGTTCGCGTGGGCTGGCGCAACGCCGCACCCGGCGCCGCCCCCGCGGCCGTCAACGCGGTCGCTCGGAAGGCGCCGGGCCTGTGGATGCACTACTGTTTCAACGCGGAGTACCTATTCTTCCCCTTTTGCGAGACGCGGACCGTGGGGGAAATGCTCGCCTTCCACACCGAGGAGCGGCGCCAGGCAATGCTGACCTACGTGGTCGACCTATACACTGACGATCCCAAGGGCGACGGAGCAGCCGACCGCAGTCAGGCGCACCTGGATGCGTCGGGCTATTTCGCCGAGGCGCGGCTAGATCCCGCGAATCGCAAACATCCGCTGGATCGGCAGCTCAATTTCTTCGGCGGATTGCGCTGGCGATTCGAAGAGCACGTCCCGCCTCAGCGGCGACGTATCGATCGGATCGGCCTGTTCCGTGCGGCGCCCGGTGTGGACCTGCACGACGATCACACATTCAGCGAACCGGAATACAACACCTTCGCCTGCCCGTGGCACCACAACCTGACCGCCACGATCTGCTCGTTCCGAGCAGCCAAGGCAATGATGCGCAACGCCGGATCCCGGGACGCCATCAACACCTTCATGTGGTATCGGTCCGTCCCGTTCGAGTGGCACTCGCAGCAGCTTCTGGACCTGGGGCTGATGGAGCCCGGTCAGTGGTTCTGAGGCTCAGGCCTTGCGCAGGCGGATGATCACGTCCACCGAGGCGACTTCGTGCCCCTCGGGGGCCTGCGGCAGACGTTCGATCTTCAACTCCTGCGGAGAGGCATCCTCGAGCCGCCCGTCCTCTTCGAAGAGGAAGTGGGGGTGGTCCTCGATCCGGGTGTCGAAGTAGCTTTTCGCGCCCTCGACGTGGACTTCCTGCATCAGCCCCGCGCCGCAGAAGGCGCGCAGGGTGTTGTACACGGTCGCAAGCGACACCGCCTCGCCCGCTGCGCGGCTGGCGGCGTAAAGCGCTTCGGCCGTGACGTGCCGGTCCTCTCCGTCGCCCACGAGCAGAGCGGCGAGCGAGAGGCGCTGTTTCGTCGGGCGAAGCTCCGCCGTCGCCAGCCATTGGCGGCCAAGGGCGATCTTCGCGTCGTCTATGTGCGTGTCGATATTAGCCATTTCCGCCTATATAGCCCTTAACCCGGGGGCGTTTCAATCTATCACGTGCCTTGTACCGTTTGCGACGGCTCTGATAGAGGCCTCGCCCAGATGTGAGCACGCCGCCAGGAGGGCAACGCATGGCCGACTACCCGACATCCTTTGACCGCGAGGACCTTATCCGCTGCGCGAAGGGCGAACTCTTCGGCCAGGGAAACGCCCAGCTTCCCATGCCGCCGATGCTGATGATGGACCGCATCACCGAGATCTCGGGCGACGGCGGGTCGCACGGGAAAGGCCACGTCGTGGCCGAGTTCGACATCTCGCCGGACCTGTGGTTCTTCGAGTGCCACTTCCCCGGAAACCCGATCATGCCAGGATGCCTCGGCCTAGACGGGCTGTGGCAGCTGACCGGCTTCAACCTTGGCTGGCGCGGCTGGCAGGGGCGCGGCTATGCGCTCGGCGTGGGCGAGGTAAAGCTGACCGGCATGGTCCGTCCGGACCGCAAGATGCTGACCTACAACGTCGATTTTACGAAGGCCGTGCAGACGCGCCGCCTGACGATGGGCGTTGCCGATGGAACAGTTCACGCCGATGGAGAGCTGATCTATCAGGTCAAGGACATGAAGGTCGCTCTCTCCGAGAGCTGACCGCAACTGGAATAGGGAGAGACCCATGCGCCGCGTCGTGGTTACAGGCCTCGGGATCGTATCACCCATCGGGAATTCGGCCGAGGAAGTCGCACAGGCCCTGAAAGCGGGCCGTTCGGGCATCCAGGCCTCGGAAGAGATGGCCGAGCACGGCTTTCGCAGCCGCGTTGCCGGAACGCTCAAGATCGACCCGTCCGAGCACGTGGAAAAGCGGACCCTGCGCTTCATGGGGCCCGGGTCGGCCTATGCGCATATCGCGATGCAACAGGCCATCGCGGATGCCGGGCTGCCCGACGAGGTCGTGTCGAATCCTTCCACCGGCCTGATCGCCGGATCGGGCGGGCCGTCGACGAGCGCGCTCTACGAGGCGCACAAGATCGTCGAGGAGAAGGGCAGCCCCAAGCGGATCGGACCCTTCGCGGTGCCGAAGGCCATGTCCTCGACCGTCAGCGCGAACCTTTCGACGGCGTTCAAGATCAAGGGAATGAACTTCTCGATCACCTCCGCCTGCTCCACCTCGCTGCACTGCATCGGCATGGCCGCGCAGCAGATCCAGCTGGGCGAGCAGGACGTGATGTTTGCCGGCGGCGGCGAAGAGCTCGACTGGACGTTGTCCTGCCTCTTCGACGCGATGGGGGCGATGTCCTCCAAGTTCAACGACGCGCCCGAGAAGGCGTCGCGGGCCTTCGACAAGGACCGCGACGGCTTCGTGATCGCGGGCGGCGGCGGCATTGTCGTGCTGGAGTCGCTGGAACACGCACAGGCCCGCGGCGCCAAGATCTATGCCGAGGTCACCGGCTTCGGCGCGACCAGCGACGGTCACGACATGGTCGCCCCCTCGGGCGAGGGCGGCGAGCGCGCCATGCGCCGCGCCCTGCGCGACATGGATCCATCCCGCATCGGCTACATCAACGCACACGGCACCTCGACGCCGGTTGGCGACGTGGGCGAGGTCGAGGCGGTGCGCCGCGTCTTCGGCGAGGGTTCGACCCCGCCGATCAGCTCGACCAAGTCGATGACGGGGCACAGCCAGGGCGCGACCGGCGCCCAGGAGGCCGTCTACTGCCTGCTGATGCTGCAGCACGACTTCATCGCCCCCTCGATCAACGTGGAAACGCTCGACCCCGCGATCCGCGAGGGCGAGATCGCAACATCTTTGGTCGAGAATGCGGGCCTCGACACGGTGATGACCAATTCGTTCGGCTTCGGCGGGACCAACGGGTCGATGTTGCTGACCAAGTGGAAGGATTGACCATGGGGGCATTAGACGGCAAACGCGTGCTCGTGATGGGCGTTGCGAATGAGCGCTCCATTGCGTGGGGCTGCGCCAAGGCCATGGCCGAAGCCGGGGCCGAGCTTGCCTTCACTTACCAGTCCGACCATCTGCTGAAGCGCGTGCAGCCGCTGGCGGAAAGCGTCGGCAGCGATATCCTGATCCCGGCCGACGTCTCCGACGACGCCAGCATGGACGCCGCCTTCGCCGCCCTGCAGGAACGGTGGGACCGGCTGGACTGCGTCATCCACGCCATCGCCTATTCCGACAAGAACGAGCTTACCGGCCGCATCATCGACACCACGCGCGAGAACTTCCGCAACTCGCTGTCGATCTCGTGCTACAGCCTGATAGATGTGTCGAAGCGCGCCTCGCAGATGATGACCGAGGGCGGCACGATCCTGACGATGACCTACCAGGGCTCGAACAAGGTCACGCCGTTCTACAATGTCATGGGCGTCGCCAAGGCCGCGCTCGAATCGGCGGTGCGGTACCTAGCGAACGACCTCGGCCCCGACGGCATTCGCGTGAACGCGATCTCGCCTGGCCCGATGAAGACGCTGGCTGGTGCGGCGATCGGCGGCGCGCGCAAGACCTTCAAGTTCACCGAAAAGAACGCCCCCCTGCGTGCCAACGCGACGCTCGAGGCGATCGGCGCCACGGCGGTCTACCTCGCCTCGGACGGCGGGGCCTGCACCAGCGGCGAGATCCTCCACGTGGACGGAGGGTTCCATGTTCTCGGAATGCCACAGGTCGACAACATCCAGGCCTGAGCGGGTCCTCGTGATCCTCGGCGCCGCCGTCTGGACTGGCGGCGCCCCCTCCCCCACCCTGCGGCGCCGTTGCGCGGCTGCGGCAGAGCTCTGGGCGACGGGCGGGTTCGACCGGGTGATCCCGTCCGGGGGCGTGGGACGGCATCCCCCTGCTGAGGCGGACGTAATGGCGGGACTGCTGATCGCCAGCGGTGTGCCCCCAGCGGCGATCGACCTGGAACGCCGCGCCACCCGCACGATAGAAACCGCAGAACACGTCGCCGGCATGGTTTCGCCCGACGCACGGATCACTGCCGTCTCGGATCGCTACCACCTCGCGCGTGTCTGGATCGCGTTCCGGTCCCAGGGGCCCGTCGTCAGCCTCGCCTCTGCGCATCGCGCACGACCGGCACCCCGTCGCTCGGTCGCCGCGCGGGCATGGGCACGCGAGGCCGTGGGAAACGTCGCCTACGCGGCGATCTGGTTCAGCGGATATTTCCGACGATGAGGCCGAAAACGAAGGCGCCGATCATGAACGCCATCAGCTTCATCAGATAGGTGGGGCTCGGCTCAGAGGGGTTCAGCCGCTCCCAGATTTCGGCGAGGCGCTCTTTCAGGTCGGACACGTTCTGTCCTTCGCTTTGGATGGTCCCGGCACCGGGAAAGAAAAAGGTGCACCGCCGGGGCGATGCACCATGTTTTCATAAGGCGCAGCTGGTTCAGCTGGCTTCCTTGATCTCGACCAGTTCCACGTCGAAGGTCAGCTGCTGACCAGCGAGCGGATGGTTCGCGTCAAGGGTCACTTCGGCGTCGTTTGCGTCGGTCACCATGACGGGCAGCGTCTGGCCGTCGGGCGTCTGCATCTGCAGCTGCGTGCCGGGATCGACCGGGATGTGGTCCGGGATCTGCTCGCGCGGAACAGCTTGGATGCGGGCCGGATCACGGTCGCCATAGGCTTCGGCCGGCTCGACCACGACCTGCTTTGTGTCACCCTCGGCCATGCCCTGAAGCGCGTTGTCGAGGCCGGGGATGATCTGGCCGGAGCCGAGCTGGAACTCCAGCGGATCACGGCCCTTGGAGCTGTCGAATTGCGTCCCGTCAGCGAGGCTGCCGGAATAATGCATACGTACGGTGTCGCCTGCCTTTGCCTGGCTCATGTCGAATCCTTCCATGTTGGAAATACGAGTTTGTCGAGGCCGCCAGTCTCGGCGGGTGCTCGGTGAGACCTCTTCGACATGGGGCAACCAGCCCCATGTCTCAACCGTAGCGGGGCGATTTTCTGGGGAAACGCACGATTTTCTGGCCGTTTTCCCCGTGAAACACTGATCTTGTGCGCCCCTCGCCCTCATGCGACGGTCCCGTGCGGAGCCGCGAAGCGCTCTGCCACACACACCGTTTCGAGGTCGCCGATGCCTGACTTCACCACCTCCGATGGGCTGCGCCTGCACTACGAAGAGCGCGGGACCGGCCAGCCGATCCTGTGCCTGTCGGGCCTGACCCGCACCGCCCGCGATTTTGACTACCTTGCGCCGCACCTGTCGGACGCGCGGATGATCGCGCTCGACTACCGTGGGCGGGGCAAGTCCGACTGGGCCGACCCAGCGACCTACAACATCCAGATCGAGGGGCGCGATGCGCTGGAACTGCTCGATCACCTCGGGATCGAGCGCGCCGCCATCATCGGCACCTCCCGCGGCGGGCTCATCGCGATGCTCCTTGCCGCCACCGCGCAGGAGCGACTGACCGGCATCTGCCTGAACGACATCGGCCCCGAAATCGCGCCCGCGGGCCTCAAGGCCATCCGCGGCTACGTCGGCCGCAATCCCGCGGCCCGCACTCATGAAGAAGCGCTCGCGGGTCGCGCCGCGCTGCTGCCTGGCTTTGCCAACGTGCCCGAGAGTCGTTGGCGCGAAGAGGTGATGAAGCATTACGAGGAAACGCCCGACGGCCTCGTCATCACCTACGACCCCGCACTTGCCCGCACGCTGGAGGGCGACGGGGCCGCGCCCGACCTCTGGCCGCTGTTCGACGCGACGGCAGGCTTGCCGCTGGCCTGCATTCGCGGCGCGAATTCGGATCTTCTGGCGCCCGAGACCGTCGCGGCCATGCAGGCGCGGCGGCCCGACATGATCTTCGCCGAAGTGCCCGATCGCGGGCATGTCCCGTTCCTTGACGAGCCCGAGGCCCTGCGCGCCGTCGCAGAATGGAGAGACCATCTGTGAACATCGACCGGATCGAAGCCGCGCGAGAGCGTATCCGTGGGCTGGCGCGTGTCACCCCGGTGCTGACCTCGCCGTTCCTGGACGAGATCGCCGGGCGGCGGGTCTTCGTGAAAGCCGAGCCGCTGCAGGTCACCGGCAGCTTCAAGTTCCGTGGCGCGCTGTCGGCGCTGTCGGTCCTCGCGCCCGGTGAAGGCGTGCTCGCCTATTCCTCAGGCAACCACGCGCAGGGCGTCGCCATGGCCGCCCGGTTGCAGGGGCGCGAGGCGGTGATCGTCATGCCCGCCGACGCGCCGGCGCTGAAGATCGCCAACACCCGTGCGCTGGGGGCCGAGGTGGTGCTCTACGACCGGGCGAACGGCGAGAGCCGCGAAGAGATCGGCGATGCGCTGGCGGCCGAACGAGGCCTGCACCTCGTGAGACCCTTCGATGATCCCGAAGTGATTGCCGGACAGGGCACCGTGGGGCTGGAGCTGGCCGAACAAATACCGGCCGATGTCGGCGGCGACGTACTCGTGTGCTGCGGCGGAGGCGGCCTGACTTCGGGAATCGCGCTTGCGCTCGAGGCGCGGCGGCCGGACTTGCGGGTGCGTCCGGTCGAGCCGGAGGGTTTCGACGACACCGCGCGATCGCTGCGATCCGGCCACCGCGAGACGAACCCTCGGGTCAGCGGCTCGATCTGCGACGCGATCCTGACGCCCGCCCCCGGGGAGCTGACTTTTCCCATCCTGCACCGCCTCGCCGGACCGGGCCTCGTGGTCAGCGACGAGGAAGCCCTGCGTGCCATGGCCCTTGCGGCGATCCGCCTGAAGCTCGTCACCGAACCCGGCGGCGCGGTATCGCTTGCCGCCGCGCTGTTCCGGCGAGACGAGATCAGGGGCGACGCGGTCACCGTCGTCGTCTCGGGCGGGAATGCCGATCCCGAAACGCTGGCCCATGCCCTGACCCTGTGACGACCCCGCTGGAGATCCACGAGCGGGGCCGCGGTGCGCCGGTCGTTCTGCTGCATGGCGAGGGGCTCGACGCCTCGATCTGGGACGGCCTCGCCCTGCCCGGTCGCCTTCTGGCCGTGGACCTGCGCGGCCACGGCGCTTCGGAGGTGACAGATCCCCCATACGCAATGGGTGCCCTCGTCCGCGACGTCGAGGCGGCGCTGGGCGGTCGGGACGTGCAGGACGCGGTCCTCGTCGGGCACGGGCTTGGCGGCATGATCGCCCAGGCGCTGGCGGTAAAGCGGCTGAACCTCGTCCGGGCGCTGGTCCTGACCGGCAGCGCGGCCAAGCGCGGGACAGCCGCGCAGTGGCAGGCAGAGGCCGAGGCGGTCGCCCGAGGCGGAATGGAGGCCGTAGCGAAGAACCGTGCCGTGATCTGGGCACCTCGACGCGCCGACCCTGCCCCGCTGCGAGATCGGCTTCTGCGCTGCGACCCGCGCGGCTACCGGGGTGCTTGCACTGCAATCGCAGGCACCGACCTTATGGCGGCGACGGCGACGCTTCGGCTACCTGCGCTGGTCCTCGCCGGCACCGATGATCGCGTGGTGCCGCCCGATCTCGCCCGCGAGACGGCGAGCCTGATCCCCGGTGCCGAGATCGCGCTGCTGAGTGGCGCGGGGCACGTCGCGGCTTTGGACGCGCCCGATGATCTATCGCGACGGATCTCGGACTTCCTCTCGCGGATCGGGCATTTCGTCTGATATGCCCGCGGCAAAACGACCGCACTGCCGCAAATACCGGCCATTTCCACGTTGACCCGCGCAAGGACCCCATCGATACCCCCCCGAGCCACGGAGTCCCGATGCGCCAGCGCCTGCCCCTTTTCTTCATCTTCATGACGCTCGCCATCGACGCGATGGGGATCGGCGTGGTCATCCCGGTCATGCCGCAGCTCATCCAGGAGATCGAGGGCGGCACCGTCGCCTCGGCCGCCGTGTGGGGGGGCATCTTCTCGACCGTCTATGCGCTGATGCAGTTCCTGTGCGGCCCGCTTCTGGGTGCGCTGTCGGATCGGTACGGGCGAAGGCCGCTCTTGCTCATCACGCTGACGGTCATGTCGCTCGACTATGTCGTGGTGGCGTTGGCGGGGAACGTATGGCTGCTTCTGGGCGCGCGCGTCATGGGAGGAATAGCCGCCTCCACCCGGTCGGTCGCGACCGCCTTTATCGCCGACATCTCCACCCCTGAGCAGAAGGCCGCGCGCTTTGGTCTTGTCGGGGCCGCCTTTGGGCTGGGCTTCGTCGCGGGACCGCTGCTGGGCGGCATCCTCGCAGAATACGGCACGCGCGCACCTTTCTGGGCCGCTGCGGCACTGGCTCTAGGCAACATGTTGCTGGGCCTCTTCATCCTGCCCGAAACGGTCACCGATGCAATCCGCCGTCCATTTCACTGGAAGAGGGCGAATCCGTGGAGCACGCTGCTCGACCTTGGCCGCACCGAAAGAGTTGGGCGGCTGACGTTCCTGTTCTTCCTCTACCAGACGGCCTTCTTCGTCTATCCCGCCATCTGGGCCTATTTCGCGAAGGAGCGCTTTGGCTGGGGTCCCGGCACCATCGGCCTGTCACTGGGCCTCTTCGGCATCTCGCTCGCCATCGTGCAGGGCTGGCTGATCCGCTACGTCCTGCGCTGGTTCGGTGATCGGGGTGCGGTGCTGTGGGGCCTCTTGTTCAACGCGAGCGTGTTTCTGCTGCTCGGCCTGCTGGAGTCCGGCCGTGTCGCGCTGATGCTGACGCCGCTGGCCGCAATCGGTGCCGTGGTGATCCCCGCCCTGCAAGCGATGATGAGCCGCGCGATTCCCGATAACGCACAGGGTGGGCTGCAGGGGCTGCTGACCAGCGCCGGTGCGCTGGCCATGATCGTCTCGCCCCTCGTGATGAGCCAGGTCTTCTGGCTCTCGACCGCAGAGAACGCGCCGTTCTACATGCCCGGCGCGCCGTTCTTGCTGTCGATGGCGCTCATGATCGTTTGTGTCGTGGTCTTCCTGGGCCGCAAGAGGATGCGGCCCTAGCGCCTTACAGCCCCGCGCCTGCGACGGCCTTCACGGTCGCCTCGACGATCTGATCGGCCTCCTCCCGCGTCAGGCTGAACGGGGGCGCGAAACCGAGGATGTCGCCGCCCGGCATCGCGCGGCCGATTACGTGAGACTTGGCCAGCTCGCCCGCGACCTTGGCGCCGATCTTGCGCGACGGGTCGAAGAAGGTGCGGCGCGCGCGGTCCTCGACGAACTCGACGGCACAGAGCATCCCCTCGCCACGAACCTCGCCCACATGGGGATGGTCGGCCAGTTCTTCCTTCATCCGGCGGTTCAGGTAGCTTCCAACCTCGCCGGCATTCTGCACCAGCTTCAGGTCGTCCAGCAGCTTCAGGTTCGCCACGCCGGCCGCTGCGCCGATCGGATGGGCCGAGTACGTCCAGCCGTGGCCAATTGGCCCGTTCTCGTCCGTGCCCTGCTCGAGCACCTTCCACACCTTATCGCTGATGATCGAACCGGACAGCGGTGCATAGGCGGACGTCAGGCCCTTCGCGATGGTGATGAAGTCGGGCGTCATCCCGTAATGCTCGGACCCGAACATGGTCCCCAGGCGCCCGAACCCCGTCACGACCTCGTCCGCCACCAGCAGGATGTCGTGCTTGCGCAGGATCGGCTGGATCGCGTCCCAGTATCCGGCCGGAGGGGGAACGATCCCGCCCGTGCCCAGCATCGGCTCGGCCCAGAATGCGGCGATGGTATCGGCGCCCTCGCGCTCGATCATCTCTTCAAGGTCGGCGACACATTGCGCGACGAACTCGGCCTCGTTCTGCTCGAAATTGTCGCGGCGATAGAAGTAAGGCGCAGTCGTGTGCAGGATCGGGCTGAGCGGCAGGTCGAATTTTTCGTGGAACAGCGGCAGCCCGGTCAGCGAGCCCGTCATCAGGCCCGACCCGTGATAGCCCCGCCAGCGTGAGATGATCTTCTTCTTCTGCGGCAGCCCGCGGATGTTGTTGTAGTACCAGATCAGCTTGAGGTTCGTCTCGTTGGCATCCGACCCCGAGAGCCCGAAGTAGACCTTGCTCATGTGATCGGGCGCGCGGTCCATCACCATCTTGGCCAGCGTGATCGACGCTTCTGTGCCGTGGCCGACATAGGCGTGGTAATAGGCAAGCTCCTTCGCCTGCGTTCCGATCGCCTCGGCGATCTCCTGGCGGCCGTAGCCCACGTTCACGCAATAGAGCCCGGCGAACCCGTCGAGCCAGCGCTGGCCGTCCCGATCCTCGATATGGACGCCCTCACCGGTGCGGATGATGCGGCCCTGGGCCTCGCCCCGCGCGTGCTGTGCCAGATGCGTGGAGGGGTGCATGAAGCTCTCACGATCCCACTGTCCCAGTTGATCGTTGCGCAGCGTCTCGTCCATCGCGACCTCCTTGGTTGTCTGATCCCGGCATACGCCTGCGCAGGTGGTGTTCCAACCCCTTGACCCGGACGGCGCTTTGTCCTCCCCTCGAGGGTGGTTCACGATGGGGGCTTCTGTGAAAGACCGCTTCTCCGACGCCGAATTTGTCCGCCGCCTCGCGCTGACCCGCGCCGCGATGGAGAAGGAGGGACTGGACGCGCTGTTCGTCACGAACCCCTCGAACATGAATTGGCTGACCGGCTATGACGGCTGGTCCTTCTACGTTCACCAGGGCGTGCTGATCCTGCACGACGACGACCCGATCTGGTGGGGCCGCCGAATGA
This sequence comes from Palleronia sp., assembly GCF_042089775.1. Classification (NCBI taxonomy): domain Bacteria; kingdom Pseudomonadati; phylum Pseudomonadota; class Alphaproteobacteria; order Rhodobacterales; family Roseobacteraceae; genus Palleronia; species Palleronia sp. Next base: position 14,784 of record NZ_JBELKF010000028.1, on the reverse strand, counting down.
ACGCCTATGGTGCGCGCCGAACCGTCTGGATGGCCCCGACCCATATCTGGGACTACACCGACGATTACATCCAGTCGGACGAGCGCCACCCGATGCAGACCCTCGCCGCAATTTTCCGCGACAAGGGGCTGGAGCGCGCACGGATCGGCGTCGAGAAAGAGAACTACTACTATACCGCCCGCGCCCACGAGGTCCTGCTCGAAGAGATGCCCGAGGCCGTTTTCACCAACGCCACGAACGCGGTGAACTGGCAGCGCATCGTCAAGTCCGACGAGGAACTGGCGGTGATGCGCAAGGCCGCCGGGATCTCTTCGAAGGTGATCCGCGGGATCATGGAGCGGGTCGAACCCGGGATGGCGAAGAACGAGCTTGTGGCCGAGATCTACCGCGACGCCATCATGGGTACCGACGACGCGTGGGGCGACTATCCGTCCATCGTCCCCCTGCTGCCCTCGGGCCCCGACGCGAGCGCCGCACACCTGACCTGGGACGGCCGCCCCTTCCAGAAGGGCGAGGCGACATTCTTCGAGCTTGCCGGATGCCACCGCCGCTACCACGCCCCCTTCTGCCGCACGGTCTACCTCGGAACACCGCCACAGGAGGTTCTTGACACCGAAGCGGCCCTGATCGAAGCGATCGAGGCGGGGCTTGAGGCTGCCCGCGCCGGCAACCGCGCCATGGACATTGCGATCGCGCTGAAGTCGACGCTGGCAAAGCACGGCATCGACCGGCAGGGGCGCGTCGGCTATTCCGTCGGCCTGTCCTATCCGCCCGACTGGGGCGAGCACACCGTCTCGATCCGCGAGACCGACCATACCTTCCTGCGCCCCGGCATGACACTCCACTTCATGCCCGCCCTCTGGATGGAGGACTGGGGCCTTGAGATCACGGAGACGATCCTGATCCGCGAAGACGGCGCCGCCGAATGCCTCTGCGACTATCCGCGCAAGCTGATCGTCAAGCGATGAGCCTTGGGATCGCAAAGCAGCACCTCGCCGGCCTTGTGGCGTTTCCCACGGTGTCGCACCTGCAGAATCGCGACCTCATCGACTGGTATGCCGAAAAGCTGGAGAGCATCGGCGCGCGTGTGCGGGTTCTGGCCGCGCCCGAAGACGGCAAGGCCAACCTCTTCGCAACGATCGGCCCCGAGGGCGACGACGGCATTGTCCTGTCCGGTCACACGGATGTGGTGCCCGCGGAAGAGGCGACCTGGACCTCCGACCCCTTCAGGCTGCGCGAGGCTGACGGCCGCCTCTATGCGCGCGGGGCCTGCGACATGAAGGGATTCCTCGCCTGCGCCCTTGCTGTCGCGCCGCTCTATGCACAAGGAACGCTCCGCCGCCCCGTCCACTTTGCACTGACCCATGACGAAGAGATCGGCTGCCTTGGTGCGCAGGATCTTGTGGCGCTCCTGAAGCGCGAGGCTCTACGCCCCGCCGCCGCAATCATCGGCGAGCCCACGTCGATGCGGATCATCGAAGGCCACAAGGGGTGCTGCGAATATACGACCACTTTCCACGGGCTCGAAGGCCATGCTTCCGACCCTCAGCGCGGCGTTTCGGCCATCGAATACGCCACCCGCTTCGCTGCGCGCCTTCTCGATCTGCGGCAGGAATTGAAGGATCGAGCTCCCGAAGGGTGCCGCTTCGAACCGCCCTACTCTACCGCGCAGGTCGGCCGGATGGAGGGCGGCACCGCCCGGAACGTCATCGCCGGTCTCGCAACAGTCGAGTGGGAGCTTCGAGCGATCAACGCCGCCGACAAGGAGCATGCCACCGCCACGATGCGCGACTACTGCAACAAGATACTGCTTCCGGCCATGCGGAAAATTCGACCGGAGGCTGATATCGAGACCACAACCATTGGCGAGGTGTCGGGCCTGGAACCGCTGACGGATAACGAAGCGCGCGAGATCGTGGCGCATCTGACCGGAGACGACGGCGCAGCCCTCGTGTCTTTCGGAACCGAAGCCGGTCTGTTCCAGTCCCTCGGGTGCTCAGCGGTCGTCTGTGGTCCGGGGTCGATCGAGCAGGCGCACAAGGCGAATGAATTTGTCGAGACGGACCAGCTCGCCGCTTGCCTCGGGATGCTGGAAAAGCTGAACGCCCAGCTGCGTTGACGGACGCCTAGCGCAGGTGAGAAAACGCCCTCGCGAATCCGAGAGTCAGTTCGAGTTGCAGGACACGGGCGGCAGGAGCCTGTCGCTCCCTTTTCCCTTCTTGGCCCTCGGCGACCCTGAAGCTTCGCTCACATCGGCATGGCGTGGAACCGCCACGTTTGATGGAGAACCCTTGACAGGTCAGGCAGGGGAGCACCGTCGTCCCGCCGGCGGTTTCCATCTTTCCGGATTGCCCCGCCCAAGGCCTCTGCCTGTTTGATGCGGCCAGATTCTTGGCCCGTGCCCTTCGGCTGCGACGGCTGATGGACACCATCCGCATCCGTGGGGTTTTGCGAACGACCCGGCCAGCGCGCCTCTTCGGCACAAGGATTCCTTTGACCACCCCCGACACCGCGATGTGCCTGAGCTGCTGCGGCTCTGTGCAGGAGCACCACCTCGGCGCCCGCCTCGGGGACTGCCTCCCCCTCCAGAGGCAGCTTATAGGGCGTCCAGTCGAAGACACTGTATGCACGCGCCATATGTTCATCAGGGTACGCGGCTCGCAATCGGAGCGGCGCCATTGATGTACGTAACGCCTTCGCGAAAGCTGCGGCCACCCCGCTGGTCAATACTGACGCGCTCGTGGAAAGCCGTCATGAAAGTGGAGGTCGGCTGAATTGCGACGTGGCTGCCCCGCAGGCGTGGCCGGAAGCGGGCCCTCGGCACGCGTCGGCCGATGCTGCTGCCAGACGCGCCCAACATCCGCTGGAGCCTCGATTTCGTCAGCGACGCGCTGACAGACGGGCGCCGGTTCCGGGTTCTGGCCGTGGTCGACGACTACAGCCGCGAATGCCCGGTGCTGGTGGCGGACACCTCGCTGTCGGGCCATCGCGTCGCACGGGAACTCGACGCCGTGATCGCCGAGCGAGGGCGCCCGGCCATCGTGGTCAGCGACAATAGCACGGAGCTGATCTCGGTGGCGATCCTGTCCTGGTGCCAGCGCACCAGCGTCGAGCGGCACCACATCGCGCCCGGCAAGCCGATGCAGAACGGCTTCGTCGAGAGCTTCAACGGCGCTTCCGGGACGAGCTGTTGAACGAGACCCACTTCTCGACCCTCGGCGAGGTCGGGCAGCAGATCCGCGCCTGGCAGCACGACTACAACCACCACAGCCCGCCTTCTGGCCTCGGGAACATCCCACCAGCCGAGTTGATGGCAAGGAAGGGACTGGAAACGCGCGCCGCGTAGCCCCGGAGATCAACCTGCGGACTCTCCGGAAATCCGGAGGAGAGCCAGGTCTCAGATCAGCGGCTACACGACAGGAGCAAAGCATGGCCCATCCACGCGCTTTTCGGCTGACGGTTCGGCTTGCTACGGAGGAAAGGCCTCAGCTTCGCGGAAATTCATGCTCTGCAGCACAGCCAGCGGCATCAAGCTGGAGACATCTCGCGCTACTGCGTGGAGCTTGCCGAAGCGCTCCGTCCTCGGAGGCTTTGTTCCACAGCAAGCTTGTCTGCCCCCCGGCCGAGTTGCTCCGGAGGTGCTGACAGATGAGGACACGACCATCTTTCCATGCAGTCGGATCACCTGCAAACTCGAGCGCGTCACTCTATCAACGGAGGTTGTCGCCGCTCTCAGCCTTCCTCTTGTAGTGAGCGACGCTCCGCGCGACCGCCGGATCGGCCATGGGCGGACGTCGCCTCCTCTCGGCCGCGCCACGCCTCACGAAGGGCGTGATTCGCCGAGCCCGTTCTATCCCGCAATTAACCTCGTCGGGAGAAACGCAGCAGGTGAAATCCGCGTCGCCTGAGACGCCGGGGCCCACGCGCATGCTTGAAGCTATTCAAGCTCTCACAATTTTCGACGGGTTTATCCGTCTCTGGATCAAGAGCTTTCGTGCCTTCAAGACCGGGCACCATCGCTAACGATGAGGACGAACGGCACATCGAACTCTCCGCCAGTCCCCCGCCGGCGGGAGATTCAGACGGGAGCAATGCGGAAAGAAATGGGCCTGCCGACTTTTCAGTCGGCAGGCCGGCAGGACGCATACCCCACATTGCAAAATGACTCCGCTGACTGTGACATTCCATGTCACAGCGAAGAGGCACTCTCAGCCACGCTCTTCGACGATCTGCACGAGATGCGGGACCTTGTTCACCATGCCCCGGATCGAGGGCGTATCCTCGAGTTCGCGGGTGCGGTGCATCTTGTTCAGCCCCAAGCCCACGAGGATCTGGCGCTGAACTGCAGGGCGGCGGATCGGCGATCCGATCTGCTTGACGACGATGGTCTTGGCCATGGCTTACGCCTCCTCCGCGACTTGGGTCGAGGCGTCCGGCTGCTCGTCGCGCTTGGGCAGGATGTCGGCGACCTTCTTGCCGCGGCGCTGTGCCACAGAACGCGGCGATGCCTGGTTCCGCAGGCCGTCCAGCGTGGCACGGATCATGTTGTAGGGGTTCTGCGAACCGTTCGACTTCGCGACGACGTCCTGGACGCCCAGCATCTCGAACACCGCACGCATCGGACCACCGGCGATGATGCCGGTACCCTGCGGCGCGGTCCGCATCACGACCTTGCCAGCGCCGTGGCGGCCGAGGCCGTCATGGTGCAGCGTACGGCCGTCGCGCAGCGGGACGCGGATCATGTTGCGCTTGGCAGACTCGGTAGCCTTGCGGATGGCCTCGGGAACCTCCTTGGCCTTGCCCTTGCCGAAGCCGACGCGGCCCCGCTGGTCGCCCACGACGACGAGCGCGGCGAAACCGAAGCGCTTGCCGCCTTTGACGGTCTTGGACACACGATTGATCGCGACGAGGCGATCAGCAAATTCCGGCGTTTCGTCGCGGTCGCGACGATTGTTCCGGCGCTCTTCTCTGGCCATGCCAGCTCCTTCCGGTTCGGGCCGTTCGGCCCTTTATATTCCAATCCTGGTGCCCGAAGGCCCGGATCATCGAGGCCGGGGGCAGCCCCCGGCCTGCGCGGTCACAGCTTCAGACCACCTTCGCGCGCCGCATCCGCGAGCGCTTTGATGGAGCCGTGATAGAGGAAGCCACCACGATCGAAATACGCCTCTTCGACGCCTTTCGCCTTGGCACGTTCCGCGATGGCAGCGCCGACCTTGGCCGCCGCATCCACGTTGTTCTTGCCGACCATGCCCAGATCCTTCTCAAGGGTCGAGGCGTGGGCGAGCGTCACGCCCTGATCGTCGTCGATCAGCTGGGCATGAATGTTCTTGTTCGAACGGTGAACCGAGAGCCGAAGCTTCCCGGTGTTCACCTTGCGAAGCTTGTTCCGGACGCGCAGGCGGCGTTTCTGGAACAGCTGGAGTTTGCTGTTTGCCATGTGTCCGGCTCCTTACTTCTTCTTGCCTTCCTTACGGAAGATGAACTCGCCCTTATAGCGGATGCCCTTGCCCTTGTAGGGCTCAGGACGCCGCCAGTCGCGAATGTTCGCGGCGACTTGGCCGACATGCTGCTCGTTGATGCCCTCGACGATGATGTCGGTGGGCTTGGGAACAGTGACGGTTACGCCTTCCGGCACCTCGAAATCCACATCGTGGCTGAGGCCCAGGTTCAGCTTCAGGACGTTGCCCTGCAACTGAGCGCGGTAACCAACGCCCGTGATCTCAAGCTCTTTCTTGAACCCCAACGTCACGCCCTGCACGAGGTTCGCGATGTTGGTCCGGGCCATGCCCCATTGCTGGCGCGCACGCTTCGAGTTGCCGCGCGGCGTGACGGTAACGGCGTTGTCTTCAACCGCCAGCGTCACGTCGTCCGTGGCTTGGAACGAGCGGGAGCCCTTCGGGCCCTTCACTTCGATCCGTTGACCATCGATGTTCGCCTCGACACCCGAGGGCAGCTCGACGGGACGTTTTCCGATACGAGACATTTCTCCCTCCTTAGAATACGGTGCAGAGTACTTCGCCGCCGACATTGGCGGAGCGCGCGGCCTGGTCCGACATCACGCCCTTGGCGGTCGAGACGATGGACACCCCAAGGCCCTGGCGGACCGACGGAATATCCGACACGCCCATATAGACGCGGCGGCCGGGCTTCGAGACGCGCTTGATCTCTTTGATGACAGGCGTCCCCTCGTAGTACTTGAGGGAGATCTCGATGACGGGGTGGCCCCGTTCGTCGGTCGCATGTTCATAGCTGCGGATGTAGCCCTCGGCCTGGAGCACATCGAGCACCCAGCCGCGAAGCTTGGAGGCCGGCGTGCGGACAGTGGACTTGCCGCGCATTTGCGCGTTGCGGATACGGGTCAGCATATCGCCGAGAGGATCGTTCATCATGTGTAATCCTCCTTACCAGCTCGACTTGACCATGCCGGGGATCTGGCCCGAAGAGCCTAGGTCCCGGAGCGCGATCCGGCTCATTCTTAGCTTACGATAGTAGCCGTGGGGACGGCCCGTAAGCTGACAACGGTTGTGCAGACGGGTAGCCGAAGAGTTCCGCGGCAGCTTGGCCAGCTTCAGCTGGGCCTTGAACCGCTCTTCCATCGGCCGCTCTTCGTCGCGAGCGACTTCCTTCAGCGAGGCACGCTTGGCGGCATACTTGTCCACCAGAGCCTGACGCTTCTTCTCGCGTTCGATCATTGCTTTCTTGGCCATGATATTCCTTCCCAGGCTCAGCTGCTGAAGGGCATGTTGAAATGCTTCAACAGCGCCTTGGCTTCCGCGTCGGTTTCGGCGGTGGTGACGATGATGACGTCCATGCCCCAAACTTCGTCCACTTGGTCAAAGTTGATCTCGGGGAAGACGATGTGCTCCTTGATGCCCATGGCGAAGTTGCCCCGGCCGTCGAAGGCCGGCTTCACGCCACGGAAGTCACGGACGCGCGGCAGCGCGATGGTGACGAAGCGATCGAGGAAATCGTACATCCGGTCGCCACGAAGGGTTACCTTCGCACCGATCGGCATGTCCTCACGCACCCGAAAGCCCGCGATGGACTTCTTGGCTTTGGTGATGACGGCCTGCTGACCGGCGATGCGGGTCAGGTCGTCGGCGGCAGTCTTGGCCTTTTTCGAGTCGCGAACCGCCTCTGAGCCCGCACCGATATTCAGCACGATCTTCTCGAGACGCGGAATCTGCATGTCGTTCTTGTAGGAGAATTCCTCCTTCAGAGCGGGGCGGATCTCGTCGCGGAACTTCGCCTTGAGACGCGGGGTATAATTTGCTTGGTCGAGCATCAGATCGCGTCTCCCGTGGTCTTGGCAAAGCGGACCTTCTTGCCGTCTTCCTCGCGGAAGCCGACGCGGGTGGCCTTGCCGTTGGTGTCGATGAGCGCGAGGTTCGACAGGTCGATAGGCATTGCCTTGGGCGTGCGACCGCCCTGACTCGTCTGGCTCTGGCGCACGTGGCGGATGGCGACGTTCACGCCTTCGACCACGGCCTTGCCCTTGGCGGGCATAACCTGCTGGATCTCGCCCTGCTTGCCCTTGTCCTTGCCGGCAAGGACGACGACTTTGTCACCTTTGCGGAGTTTGGCAGCCATTACAGCACCTCCGGGGCAAGCGAGATGATCTTCATGTAGTTCTTGGCACGAAGCTCACGCACCACCGGCCCGAAGATACGGGTGCCGACGGGCTCGCCATTGTTGTTGAGGATTACGGCGGCGTTGCGATCGAAGCGGATCGCGGTGCCGTCTTCGCGGCGCACTTCCTTGGCGGTGCGCACGACGACGGCCTTGCGCACGTCGCCTTTCTTGACGCGGCCGCGAGGAATCGCCTCTTTCACCGAGACGACAATGACGTCGCCCACAGAGGCATATTTCCGCTTCGACCCGCCGAGGACCTTGATGCACTGAACCTTCCGAGCACCGGAATTGTCAGCGACATCCAGATTGGTCTGCATCTGGATCATGGATGTGTCTCCCGACCTTCAGGGACTCTCGCCCTGGGGTTTCGCTCAATGGAACCGGGGCCGCGAGGGCCCCGGATGAACGACCGATCAGTGTTCGGCCGCTTCCCTCTCTTCATGGCGCTGCTCGTCGGACACCTGCTGTGCCTTGGCAGCTTCGGCCTTCTCGGAGAGATAGGCCTGCATCATCTCATCCGTCATGACTTCCCACCGCTTCGTCTTCGACTTGGGGGCGCATTCCCGGATGCTGACCTTGTCACCAACGTTGAACTGATTGTTCTCGTCGTGCGCACGGTACTTTTTCGACTTCCGGATCGTCTTCTTGTAGATCGGGTGCGTCAGGCGACGCTCGACGGAGACGGTCACGGTCTGGGCGTTCTGGTTCGAGGTCACGACGCCACTGAGGATACGCTTCGGCATGGTCTCAGGCCTCCGACTTGGCGGCGTCGCGCGCCTTTTCGTTCAGGATCGTCTGCACCCGCGCGACGTCACGGCGGACGAGGCGCATGCGGGCGGTGTTCTCAAGCTGGTTCGTTGCCTGCTGGAAGCGCAGGTTGAATTGCTCTTTCTTGAGCTGGGCAAGCTGATCACGCAGCTCGTCCGGGGTCTTGCCCCGAAGGTCTTGGGCGTCGAGCGCCATTCGCGGTCTCCTTCGTCAACATCACCGGCAGGCCCCTGTCCGATACCGCGTCGGGGTCACCCTGTTTCCCGGTGGAGGTAGATGAGCGGGCCGTATAGGCGCATCTCAGCTGCGATGCAACCATCCATTTCCGACCCGCTGGCCATACGCCGAAAGCGCCGCTACTTCAGTGGTTTCGGGTTCAGCGACGCCGCGTTCAAGTCGATGATCCCGCCAGCCTTCGATGATTACTGACCAGCCGTTGAAGCGCTCAGACCCACTTATAATTGAAGCTGACGCTGACTCGTTCTTCTTCGGCCATGTTCATCGGCACTTCATGGCGCAGCCAGCTCTCCCAAAGAAGGACCTCGCCAACCTCTGGCGCCACGTAGTGGAAGTTCTTCAACTCTTGCGCTGCATCCTTCCGGCGCGGCGGCGCGGCCATCATCATCGGGAACCGCGGGTCCTCGAAGCGAATCGCGCTCGTCCCTTCCGGCATGGCAACATAGGTCGTGCCCGAGATCACCGAGTGCGGATGAAGGTGGCCGGAATGGCTTCCGCCTTCCGGGAGGATGTTGATCCAGAGATCCTCGAGTTCCAGCCGCCCCTCCCCTAGGTCGAACTCAAGTTCCTCTGCAAAAGTCGCAACATGGGCATTCAGCGACTTCACCAGGTCCCCGAAGATCGGCATACGCCACGGAAGGTCGGTGAGCGAGGCGTAGGAGGTATAGCCAGGATATCCGTTCTCCTCGCACCATTCCTGGCCCGCCTCATCATCCTCTGCGACGGAGAAGCACGTCGCTTCCATCTCGCGCGGATCGATTGCGGGGCCGTGCGCCCCGAGGGGAGCGCGGTAGAGGCGGGTCACGAAGAGCGATGAAATCTGGGTCATAGCGCTCCTCTACCCCGCCGCCTGCGCGTTGGCGAGAGCGGCATTGAGAAGTCCGGAAGCAAAGCTGCCAGCTGGGATGCGCAGCGTGTTATCGGCCTCCGCGTTCGTCGCACAGGTCGCGGAGCCGGACATTCCAGGCGTCGCGCCGCAGGCCCAGGTAGAGGCGCGGTTCCTCTCCACATCCTGCGCCGCAGATATCCGTCGCGATGGAAAAGAAACACCCCCTGCCGCCGTCGCAGCAGAGGGTGCCTCTCGCGTCTCTTGCAGGTCGACTGGCTTACCAGTCTTCCCGAGCAACAACCCGCGTCTTGATCGGCAGCTTCATCGCCGCGAGGCGCAACGCCTCGCGAGCAACGTTATCCGTTACACCGTCGAGCTCGAACATCACGCGACCCGGCTTCACCTTGGCCGTCCAGCGGTCGACGGAGCCTTTACCTTTACCCATGCGAACCTCGATCGGCTTCGCCGTCACAGGGACGTCCGGGAAGATGCGGATCCAGACACGGCCCTGACGCTTCATGTGGCGCGTCATGGCACGACGAGCGGCCTCGATCTGCCGCGCGGTGATGCGCTCCGGCTCGACCGCCTTCAGACCGAACGACCCGAAGTTCAGGTCAGACCCGCCCTTCGCTTCGCCGTGAATCCGGCCCTTGTGCATCTTACGGAATTTTGTGCGCTTCGGCTGAAGCATGGCTTAGCCCTCCTTAGCGACGGCCGCCGGCGCCACGGGGCGTCGGGCCGTCTTGCAGTTCCTGGGCGCGGCGGTCGCGGGCTTGCGGATCATGCTCAAGGATCTCGCCTTTGAAGATCCAGACCTTGATCCCGATGATCCCGTAAGCCGTCTTCGCCTCGACATTCGCAAAGTCGATATCGGCGCGGAGCGTGTGCAGCGGCACCCGGCCCTCGCGATACCACTCGGTCCGCGCAATCTCGGCGCCGCCAAGACGGCCGGCGAGGTTCACGCGGATGCCAAGCGCACCCATGCGCATGGCGTTCTGGACCGAACGCTTCATGGCACGACGGAAAGACACGCGCCGCTCGAGCTGCTGAGCGATCGACTCGCCCACAAGCGTGGCGTCGAGTTCCGGCTTGCGAACCTCGACGACGTTCAGGTGCAGCTCGCTATCGGTCATCTTCGACAGCTTGCGGCGCAGCGTCTCGATGTCCGCGCCCTTCTTGCCGATGATGACACCGGGACGTGCGGTGTGGATCGTGACGCGGCACTTTCGGTGCGGACGCTCGATGATCACACGGCTGATGCCGGCGGCCTTGCACTCCGTCTTGATGAACTCGCGGATTGCAACGTCCTCAAGGAGGAGATCGCCGTAGTTCTTCGTGTCGGCATACCAGCGGCTGTCCCAGGTCCGGTTGACCTGAAGCCGCATGCCGATCGGGTTGACCTTGTTACCCATCAGGCTTGCTCCTCGACTTGGCGGACCTTGATCGTGATTTCCGAGAATGGCTTGACGATGCGACCGAAACGCCCACGAGCACGCGGACGGCCGCGCTTCATCACCAGGTTCTTGCCCACATAAGCCTCGGCGACGACGAGTTCGTCAACGTCAAGGTTATGGTTGTTCTCGGCATTCGCGATGGCCGACTGAAGGCACTTCTTCACGTCGAGCGCGATGCGCTTCTTCGAGAAGGTAAGGTCCTGCAGGGCCTTTTCGACCTTCTTGCCGCGGATGAGACCGGCCACGAGGTTCAGCTTCTGCGGCGAAGTGCGGAGCATCCGCGTTTTCGCCATCGCCTCGTTTTCGGCCACGCGGCGGGGATTCTTTTCCTGCGCCATTGGCTTACTTCCTCTTGGCTTTCTTGTCCGCAGCGTGACCGTAATAAGTCCGCGTCGGAGAGTATTCGCCGAACTTCTGGCCGATCATCTCTTCGGTCACGTTCACCGGCACATGCTTTTTGCCGTTGTAGACACCGAAGGTAAGGCCGACGAATTGCGGCAGGATGGTGGAGCGGCGCGACCAGATCTTGATGACCTCGTTGCGGCCCGACTCGCGGGTTTTTTCGGCCTTCTTGAGGACATAGCTGTCGACAAAAGGCCCCTTCCAGACGGAACGAGACATCGATTACCGGCCTTTCTTGCGGGCGTGACGCGAGCGCACGATGAGCTTCTGCGACGCCTTGTTCTTGTTACGGGTGCGCGCGCCCTTGGTGGGCTTGCCCCACGGCGTCACCGGGTGACGACCGCCCGAGGTCCGACCCTCACCACCACCATGCGGGTGGTCGATCGGGTTCATGACGACACCACGAACCGAGGGACGCTTGCCCTGGTGGCGCGACCGGCCGGCCTTGCCGAAGTTCTGGTTCGAGTTGTCGGGGTTCGAGACCGCGCCAACCGTCGCCATGCATTCCTGGCGCACCAGGCGAAGCTCGCCCGAGGACAGGCGGATCTGCGCGTAGCCGCCGTCACGGCCGACGAACTGGGCATAGGTGCCCGCGGCGCGTGCGATCTGGCCGCCCTTGCCGGGCTTGAGCTCGATGTTGTGAACGATCGTGCCGATCGGCATGCCCTGGAACGGCATCGCGTTGCCGGGCTTCACATCGACCTTGGCGCCGGAGATGATTTTGTCGCCAACGCCCAGGCGCTGCGGCGCCAAGATGTAGCGTTGCTCGCCATCGGTGTATTGGATCAGCGCGATGAAGGCGGTCCGATTCGGGTCATATTCGATCCGAACGACGACAGCCTCGACGTCGTGCTTGTTCCGCTTGAAATCGACCACGCGATAGAGCCGCTTGGCTCCGCCACCGATGCGGCGCATCGTGATACGTCCGGTGTTGTTCCGGCCGCCGTGCTTTTTCAGACCCTCGGTGAGGGCCTTGACAGGGCGACCTTTCCACAGCTCCGAACGGTCGATCAGAACCAGCCCGCGCTGGCCCGGCGTCGTCGGCTTGTACGACTTGAGTGCCATGCTTTCTGTCTTCCGTTTCTGTGGCGACCCGAAGATGGGCCGCGGATGGTGAAGGGCCCCGAAGGTCCCCAAACGAAGCGGCCCCGAGTTACCCCAGGGCCGCCAAGATGTGGCCTGCTATTACAGGCCCGTGGTCACGTCAATGGTATTGCCCTCTTCGAGCGTGACATACGCCTTCTTGACCGTGTTCCGGCGCCCCATGATGCCGCGGAACCGCTTAGCCTTGCCCTTGGTGATGGTCGTGTTCACGGCCTTCACCTTGACGTTGAACAGGTCTTCGACAGCGGCCTTGATCTCGGGCTTCGATGCATCCTTCGACACTTCGAACACCACGGCACCATGCTCGGACGCCATCGTCGCCTTTTCAGTGATCACGGGCTTCCGGATCACGTCGTAGTGCTTGATCTTATCGCTCATTTCAGACGAGCCTCCAGAGCTTCGATCCCCGCCTTGGTGATCACGAGGGTATCACGCTTGAGGATGTCGTACACGTTGGCGCCCATCGACGGCAGCACGTCAACGCCTTCGAGGTTCCGGGCAGCCTTGGCGAAGTTCTCGTTCACCGATTGGCCATCGATGACGAGGGCGCGCTTCCAGCCGAGTTCCTTGACCTTCGACGCAAGCGCCTTGGTCTTTGCTTCGGCCAAGTCGGCCGACTCGATGACGATGAGGTTGCCCTCACGCGCCTTCGAAGACAGCGCATGCTTGAGCCCCAGCTGGCGGAACTTCTTGGTCAGCTCGTGGCCGTGCGACCGCGGAGTCGGGCCCTTGTAGACGCCACCCTTCCGGAAGATCGGCGCGTTTCGGTCACCATGGCGTGCGCCACCGGTACCCTTCTGCCGGTAGATCTTCTTGGTCGAATAGCTGGTCTCGGACCGGGTCTTCACCTTGTGCGTGCCCTGCTGCGCGTTGTTCCGCTGCCAGCGGACCACGCGGTGCAGGATGTCGGCCCGCGGCTCAAGGCCGAAGATCTCGTCATCGAGATCGACCGACCCGTTCGTGCCGCCGTCGAGCGTCAGGATATCCGTTTTCATTGGTCACCTTCCTTCTTCTCGGCATCCGAGTTGTCGGCATCCGACTGCTCGTTCGCGAGGTCGGCCTGAGCCTCTTCGAGGGCGGCTTCTTCCTGCGCAGCCTGCTCAGCGGCAAGACGCTCCTGCTCCGCAGCCTCGGCGGCGGCGGCTTCCTCGGCGGCGGCCTGCGCGGCGCGCTCGGCTTCCTCGGCAGCCGACTTCAGCGCGGCGGGATAGATCACGCCTTCGGGCGTGGCCTTCTTGACCGCGTCCTTGATCGTGACCCAGCCACCCTTCGACCCCGGGACCGCGCCCTTGACCATGATCAGGCCACGGTCGGCATCGGTGCGCACGACCTGCAGGTTCTGCGTAGTCACGCGGGCGGCGCCCATGTGGCCGGCCATCTTCTTGCCCTTGAACACCTTGCCGGGGTCCTGACACTGACCGGTCGAACCATGCGATCGGTGCGAGATCGACACGCCGTGCGACGCGCGCAGACCACCGAAGTTGTGCCGCTTCATGGCACCTTGGAAGCCCTTACCGATCGAGGTGCCGGATACGTCGACGAACTGGCCCTCGAAGTAGTGGTTCGCGGTGATCTCTTCGCCCACGTCGATCATGTTCTCGGGGGCGACCCGGAACTCGGCGATCTTGCGCTTGGGCTCGACCTTGGCGATCGAGAAATGACCGCGCATGGCCTTGGATACGTTCTTCGGCTTCGCATTGCCCGCGCCGAGCTGGACGGCCGTGTAGCCGTGGCTCTCGGCCGTGCGCTGTGCAACAACCTGAAGTTTGTCGAGTTGCAGGACGGTGACGGGTACTTGCCGGCCATCTTCCTGGAAGATCCGCGTCATGCCGACCTTCTTGGCTATAACACCAGAGCGCAGCATGTTCAGGCCCCCATAACCTTGATGTCAACGGCGACGCCGGCCGCGAGGTCGAGCTTCATCAGCGCGTCCACGGTCTGAGGCGTCGGATCGACGATGTCGAGCATCCGCTTGTGAGTGCGGATCTCGAACTGATCGCGCGACTTCTTGTCCACGTGCGGACCACGCAGGACGGTGAACTTCTCGATCTTGTTCGGCATCGGGATCGGTCCGCGTACGGACGCCCCGGTGCGCTTGGCGGTCGAGACGATTTCCTGGGTGGAGCTGTCGAGCACCCGGTAGTCGAACGCCTTGAGGCGGATACGAATATTCTGGCTTGCGGCCATTGTTCTCATTCCCTGGGCAGGGTGGCGGTCGAGAGGTGGACCGGGCTCATTCCCCGCCCACGTCGGACCGAATTGGAAAAGGTGCGCCTTGACGGCGCACCCCGCGACACGCTTTTGCGCGTCTTACTCGATGATTTTCGAGACGACGCCGGCGCCGACGGTGCGGCCGCC
>NZ_JBELKF010000114.1:0-8151 GCF_042089775.1 Palleronia sp. | reverse complement strand
CGCCGAAACTCCCGCCCGCAAGCGAAATCCCAATGGGGCGGGAACGGCGCATACCGATAAGCGTCGCGAGACTGGTAAGGGCGGTGGCCACGGCCTTGCGCTCCTAGGCGGCGCGGCTGTCTTTGTCGCGCTCTATGTGCTGGTCCACGTCCTGAGCGTGGCAAGCTCTTGGATCGTTTCGCTATGGCCCTTCTGATCCCAAGACATCGACACCTAACCGCACTCGGACCCTATGATTTCCATTCTTTTGTTCGTCGTCGCAGGCAGTGGAGGCTTGTCGGCCGAGTTTGCGACTGAGACCGCTTGCCAGTCCGCGGTACTGTACCCTCAGGTCTGGAAATTTGCGTGAGACGCGGGGCGTGAGCTCGTGCTGGGGCGCGCCCCAGCACGAGCTGCCCATTCTGGTATTCCATGGAGTTGCAACACAACCATGGAGAAGAGCGAATGTGTCCTATCCAACAGCAGCGCGACGAGGTGCGTCGTCTACGGGACGAAGAAGGCCGGCGGACCGCAGAAATCGCCCGCTTATTCGATGTCAGCCCAAATACTGTTCGCCGGGCTTGATCGCTCCACAGCGGCCACTAGCTGTCCTACGGGGATGTGGCAGCAAGACATAAGGGAACCTCGACCGGCTCGGGGATGTGCGACCTCCGACCGTAGGTTGCCAATTTCGGGGGGTCATTCGCTAGAGGCGCTAAACTTGGTGAGCCGGCGGAGATTACTAACAAGTTGGCGCTGAACCGTATCGTTAGGCTCTGACCAGATCTGCGACAGCGCTTTTACAGCTTGATCTACATCCCACGGCCATGCTGCTCGACCGTCGACCTGTGTAAAGGGGCCGTCTGTCTCGGTAAGGACTCTTCCCCGCGGCATCTTCGCCGCCAACGCCCTCCCCTTGTTGCCGGCCAACATGGCTGGGCCAACGCTGAACCAGCAACCAAGGTCCACTGCGCGCTCAAGCTCGCGCTGCGTTCCCGAAAACCAGTGCAGGATCGCTACACCGGCGCCGGGCTCTTTCGCTAGCGCATCAAGGACTTGGGTGGCTGCGCGACGGCTGTGGATTGTCATGATGCGGCCCCCCGCGAGGGTGCACAGACTGAGCACGCGGGAGAAGACTTGCTCTTGATCCGGCCAATATTGTCGGTATTCCAGACCGCCATCCAAACCGATTTCACCCACATACCGCACCTGCGGCAGCAGGCGCTCAAACAGCGGAAGCTCGCCCTTGCGCTCGTGCGCGATCTGGGGGTGGAGTCCGAGCGCGGTTCTAATCCGCGGCGCATCCTCTGTCAGCGCCGCGGTTCCGGACCAGGCTGATGGCGTTGTTGTGACAGAGAGAACGAAGAGCTTGCGAACAATACACTCACGCGCTGCGGCGTGCGGGTCTGGATAAAGATCCAGGTGTGCGTGAAAATCTATCACTTGACGTCGTAAGCCTGATGAAGCGCGCGAAGCTCTCCAAGACCGCGCCCAAGCATCCCGACGAGGGCTGAGCGATTAGCGATGAATTGAGATGTCAGCGCGTGCCCGAGCCACGTCTCGACGCTGTCGGCCCGAGCGGCCGCGAGCGCAATCGCCACCGAGCGGACGTCGTCGAACGCCGAATGCTCCGCATCATTCTTTCCGATCGGTCCGTAGACGTAGGCGGTCGTATCCTGAGTGGCATCCCACGCGAGGAATGCCGCCCGGCGGACCTGACAAGGAACGCATCGCCCGCATTGGCGATAATTGAACCGCTGAAATCGACCACAGCTCGTCGAGCGCGCGGCTTCCGCTACGAGTAGTCCTTGGTCGGCGCAATCCCTGAGCATTTCGCCCTTAGTTTTCGTCGCGTAAGGGTTGGTGATCTTTACCCGGAGTCCAGCCACATCCAGCACGCCCTGCAGGCGAGCTAGGAATTCCGGATGAGCGGTGCGGGTGCTGAGACTTCCTAGCCGCCCGCCGGTGAGAGGCGGATTGATGGCAATGAAGCCATTCTCGCACACGAAGAGTGGTACATCCGCGCCATCCCGATAAGCTTTTAGGGCGGTGGCTGCAATCACGCCAAAGGTAATAAAAATGAGCGATCTCGCCCGTTGCGAGGCTTCTTGCACGCCCGGTGTGTTCACGTTGTGGTTCAGCTGGAGGTGATGGAGACCGCCCCCAATCTTTGAGGCAAAGTCGACCTGCTTATCGGCGTCGCCCCGCACCGTTTGGCTGATCGCGAACGGCTTGCGGCCCGCGGCGGCTAGATCAATCGCTCCGATCAAGCTGTCGAGTCCGCCGGATAGAAGTGCCACGCAGTTCTCAAGCGGCTGAACCGGCTTGCGGGGCGGCGCGGGCAGCATCCCGCCCTCGTGAAATCGCAAAATCCAGCGGTCGGTTGTGAGGAACGCCAACGCTTCGGCCAATGCCTGGGCTTGCCCAATCCAGAACGGCGCGTCCGCTACGGCAATATCGAGCTCGATCTCACGCGTCCACCCGTCCGGGCTCTGGTCGCGCAACGCCGCGAAGTCGGCAGTCACCACGCTCAGCGCGATCGACAATAGATCCCAGGCCCGTGGGGCTGGATCGAGACCTCGGCGTTGGATCTCGGCTTTCGCCGCAGCGCCAGCGCTTCCTTCTACCTCTCGCCGCGGCTGGCCGTAGAGTACGACGCGCATGATATCGTCGCCGCTCGGCAGTTCCGCCCCGTCTGGACCACAGGCCAGCCTCATTCCGCGTATCCTTCAAACACGTCGAATGTCTCCCCCAGGGCATCTCTGACAACTTGACTGATGCGGCCGCTAGTAAGGCTGCGTCCGGTGTCGCGCATCTTGCGAAACGCAGCCGCCACGCTCTGCTTCACGTAGTCCCGCACTTCCTTAAGCCGCGACAGAGCCATCACCGCGCTAGGCGCCCTCTCGACGATCGTCTTGCCGACATCGAGCTCGAAGCGACGGAAGACGTCAATTGCCGTAAAGCGCTCGATCGCGAAGGAGCGCTGCTCAGGGTCGAGGTTTAGTAGATCCACGTCTGGGAACCGAGTAAGGAGCTCCGTCAAGGCGTCCCGGATCGCCGCTCGCTCGGCTTCGGCGTCCTGAGTTCCGTCTGCTGGCCGGACTGCCTCCACGACGGCGTCCATTACCTCTTGAACATTTCGGCCTGCGAGCAGCGCTGGATCGAGCGCGCTGCCTGGCTCGGCCGGCTGCCCCCCGGCAACGCGCGCCAACGCTCCTCCGAGTGCACCCGCGGTCGCCGCCGTGCCACCGAAGCGCCGAGTCGCTGTTGCAGCTCCGCCGTAGCCGGACCGGATGTAATGGCCAACGCTGCGCCGCATGTCGCGGCTGTCGCCCGATCGGGCGAACTCGCCTAGCGCACGACGCGCACCGAGAAAGCGGGCAGGCGGCGCGACTGGCGGCGGCGAATATTGAGGGACCGCAGCGCCATCAGCAGCTGGCGGCTCTCCGCCTTCCGCCTCAACACCTGGCGCATCGCCCGTGGGCGGTGCCGGCGTCCAAGACGGAACCATTGGGACGCCGCTGCCTGGGCCTCTGCTAGATTGCGACGTTCCCATTTTCCCTCTGCCTCTTGATCGCGATCTTAACCGGCTTCGACACCTTCCCACGATCCCAGATATCAAAGACTCCCTTCGACCAAGGCTGATCTCCAATCTTCGGCACGATATTTGCCTGGATTTGCGCGGCGGGTCGCTCGCCGAGGAATGCGGCAAGTCTTGCACCCTGCGGTGGGTCGGCGTCTGCCACGACAAGGCAGGCTTCCAGAACAGCTGGCACGCCCCACTCCTGCTCCTGCCGCGCACGATCCAGCAGCCGATCCATAATCACGGTCGTTTCAGTCCGAGGCACTCCCAAAAGCCGGTCCTTCAGGCTCGACGCCATCTCCGGATGCTGTAGGAGCGCCGTTAGAAGCTCGGCCGCCTCCGAGGAAAGCCGGTCCTCAGGCGTGATCAGCGGCGCATGCTCGCGGCTCACATACAGCGCTCCGCGCAGGTCGGTATCGGCGATTGCCGGCGGCAGCGTCAGCCACTCGGCGAAGAATGGATCGTCGAACGGTGTCGGAAGTGATTGATCTTGGCCCGCGATCGCCTTCTCCTCCCATTCAGCGAGGAAGGTCGGCTTCCCGGTGTCACTGGAGCTTACCTGCCCCATCAATTCTGCAAACGCCTTCGGGCTTCCAAGGCGCTCGAACAAGAGAAGCTTGGCTAACACCGCCTCGTCGACGCCGACGCCCTGCGCGTTTGAGATCGTCATGCGAATTGCGAGCGCATTGAGAAAGCGCTTGATCAGGCGTGGATTGCCCAGGATCCCTGAAGCCGTCGTCATGAGGGGCGCTAAGCGGTCGGCGGTGTCGAAGCGGCCGACTAGCTCAGCTGGCAAGGGTTGGTGTAGCGACTGCACGAACCCGCGGTCGACGCGCTTGCCCGCCCACGTTTGTCGCAATTGGGCGACGACGCCGCTGCGGATCTTCTCCTTTACGTCCTCCGAAAGGTCGCTGTTCTCCACGAACAAGAGCATCATGTAAGCGCGCACTTCCTGGGTGCCCAAGGGCGGCACGCGAATTGGCACCTGAATAAGTTTGTCAAAGTAGCTAGTGACGAGGAGGTCGTCGGGGACTCCCTCAAAGTGCCGCCGCACGGCATGTTTGATCATGTCGTTGTCGGCGGCGATCACGAAGGCAGTGTTCTTTAGGAACAGGAACAGTCGGATCGCCTCGAGCGTCGAAATCGTCGTCTCGGGCAAGCAGCGATCGAGATCGTCGATCAGCACCACCAGCGTGACACCGAGTTCCTCGAGAGTCTCCTCGAAGTTGTCGCGGAGAGCCTGAATCTCTTTAGGCGGCGAGGTCTCTTCCTCAGGCTTCAGCAGGCCGCTCGCTGTGTTGGCGACTTCTCCTGCTTTGCCCTTCGCCTCGTCGACCAGCTTGCCGTCGACACCGCCCGAGATGAAACGCTGACCAAGGCCCCACACGTCGCCGATCAGGCCACCGGGTGGCAGACCTAGCGACATCGCGACCGTTGACCCCGCGACAAGTTTGGCAGCCCGTAGCCAGTTCACGCGTTTGACCAGCGCTCTGACCTTATCGATCGCCTTGCCACGCGCCTTGGCCTCATGCTCCAGCTTGGTCGCGATAACGTCCATGAGGGCGGCACGCGCGTCGTCATACCCTTGGTAGAGCCAGGCATTGAATTCAACGAAGACAAACTCCCGTTCATCTTCCTTACGAGGGCGGGTAGCTAGCGACGTTTGGGTGAGCTTGATTAGCGAGGATTTTCCGATGCCCCAAGCGCCGGACACACCAATAGAGATTGGCCGTCCTCGGGCCTGAACAATGATCTCCGCCACCGTGTCTGCGACACCTGAGAAGTTCAAGAAGTCGCGTTCAGTCTCATTATCTGGCCACATCGGCTCTGCTCTATCTCCCGCTCGGATTGCATCGTATGGGCACCCAACAAGCATGCCAAAGAGAACAATAACAGAACTGAAGGCAAGCGCTACATGTCCAACGCAGTTTCCATCGCATCGGAGCGGGCGCAGGCCGCTTTGTCCTCTATGCTAGCCACGCCGGATCAGTGCCGGAATCTTGGGTAAGGAAGCTTGCGTGAGGTACGGCAACCGCCCCTCTCCCCATCCATCGCCGTCCAGCAGCGATGGATTGCGGACAGTCCGATAAGTTGGCTATATGCAAAGCAAGTGCGGGATCAGGCAAGTCGTCGCGCCGAGAGCGGACACGATCTACTTTTTACCCTTTGAATTGACGGCGGGTTCTTTCTTCTTCCTCGGCGCTTTCGCAGGCTTCGTGCCACCGGCAGGACCAGCCGGAACGGCTCGGCCTCCGGGTGTCGGGCTGGAGGCGTCGTTCTCCCCACGCTCCGGGTGATCTTCGTCGCGCAGCTCTCGTTCGGCTTGTTGCCAATGGGCTTCGTGCCCGCCCTCCTGCCGGCCCTCACGCTCCCAGATCTCGTACGCCCGCGTACTGATGCGCTGCTCGCGGTCCTGATCCATCCGTTCCTCCAGAAGCTGACGATGCTGCGGGACACGCAAACGCGCGGCCTCGCCGGTTTGCGGCACAAGCCGCTTTTATACTGTAGATACCGATCGTCACTGACAATAGGGCACCTCGATTTTTGCCCGTTTTTGGCCGCGTGCGCCGACCCGCGGTCACCAAAGCAGGCAAAAATCGAGGTGCCCTAACCTGTATTCCCGCCCCGGTGGCGGGAAGCGAAGTCCCGAAGGGGCGGAGGTTGGTCGATCTCGCGCGGGCCGATGGGGTGCGGAGCATTCTGCACAACCCGAACCATACATTGGAGACGACCACCACCGGATACCATGCTGAGGCGCAAACCAGGCGACCTCGAAGAGAACCATGACCCCGGACGGACGAACTGCTTCCCGCTTGACATGGCCGCAATCAGAGAACGGGCCCGCGGCATGCTTGACGCCGCATCTTGAGGCCGGACACATGTCAGCACCCGGTGACGCGCTGAAGCCAGCTTTAAAAATACCTCTTGCGCACGGGGCCGTTACACATGTTGCAGAACTCGGGCTGCGGACGACTCACAACGCGAATGCATGCGGTTAGACGGGTCGCATGAGCAAGCCTCCACCCGCCCGCTACCGGACGACGAACTGGTCCAGCTATAACGCCGCGCTGCGCAAGCGCGGCTCGATGCTGATCTGGGTAGACCGAGAGATGGCTTGGCTGGCGCAGCATGAAGGTCGCCTCGGGCGCCCTCCCGTCTTCTCCGATGCCGCCATCCAGTTCTGCCTCTCGATCAAGGTGCTCTTCAAGCTGCCGTTGCGACAGACGGCTGGCATGGTGGCCAGCCTGCTCCAACTGGCAGGGCTGGATTGGCCAGTCCCTGATTTCTCCACCCTGTGCCGCAGGCAGAAGACCTTGGCCGTTCAGATTCCATATCGCCGTGTCGACGGCCCGCTCAATCTGCTCGTGGACAGCACCGGCATCAAGTTCCTCGGCGATGGTGAGTGGCAGGCTCGCAAGCACGGCGTGCAAGGCCGCCGCCAGTGGCGCAAGGTGCATATTGCCATGGATACAGCCACCTCGGATATCCGAGCGGTGGAATTCACTCCAAGTAGCGACGGCGACAGCCCGATCCTGCCTGAGTTGCTCGGCCAGATCCCTGAGGACGAGCAGATAGGCAAGGTGACCGCCGACGGTGCCTCCGACACCCGCCGCTGCCATG
Source organism: Palleronia sp. (assembly GCF_042089775.1). NCBI lineage: Bacteria > Pseudomonadati > Pseudomonadota > Alphaproteobacteria > Rhodobacterales > Roseobacteraceae > Palleronia > Palleronia sp. The sequence continues at coordinate 968 of NZ_JBELKF010000114.1, read as the reverse complement.
CCGCCATCATCAGCCGGCAAGCCACGCCAATCATTCCAATCCGGAAAAACGGGCGTCCCTGGAACGAAGACTGCCCAGCAGCAAAGGCTCGAAACGAGACGTTGCGCGCCACAAAACACTACGGCCGGGCGTTCTGGAAGTGCTGGACTGGATACCACGCCCGGAGCCGGGTCGAGGCGAAGATACGATGCCTCAAGGCGTTCGGCGAGCGGATCGCTGCAAGAGACCCCGACCGCCAGACCGCCGAAATCCACATCCGCATCGCACTCATGAACCGCTTCTCCGCCCTCGGCACCGCCGAGGTCGTTCGCGTGGCCTGACATCAACCGGGGAAGGGGAAGTCACACCTCAGGCCCGAGTTCCGCAACAGTGTGGAAGATCTCGACCTGCGCGCCCCTCGCGGCATCGACCGCGCCGTGATGGCTCACCTCGTCGACGGCGCCTGGATCGGCCGGCACGAGAACCTGCTCATCACCGGGCCAACCGGTCTCGGAAAGAGCTGGATCGCCTGTGCGCTCGGCCACAAGGCTTGCCGGGACGGCCGACGCGTCGTTTATCACCGGGTGCCGAAGCTGTTCGAGGCACTCGCCATCGCCCGCGGAGACGGCCGGCACGCCAGGATGTTGAAAGGCCTCGAGCGGACCGAGTTGCTCATCCTCGACGATTGGGGCTCTCGGTTCTGACTTCATCGGAACGGCGCGACCTGCTGGAAATCCTCGAAGACCGCCACGGCCGCGGCTCCACGATCGTTACCAGTCAGCTCCCGGTGGAGCACTGGCACGAAGCGATCGGCGATCCGACCTTGGCCGATGCCATCCTGGACCGCCTCGTCCACAACGCGCACCGGCTGCCCCTTGCCGGCGAGAGCATGCGTAAGCGCGCGGCTACATTGAAACCGCTTGACCCGACGGGCCGAGCCTGACTCCATGCACCAGTCGGTCAGACTGCCCGAGGCGTGGAATGGCTGC
>NZ_JBELKF010000113.1:0-8163 GCF_042089775.1 Palleronia sp. | reverse complement strand
GTCAGAGGCCGCCGCGATCGCCGCGATCTGCGCCAGTTCGCGCGACTGCGGGTCCGCCCCGGCCTCCGTCATCTCGACCTGCGCGGCCAGCGCGGCAATCCAGAGATAGGCGGCGCGATTGAGCTCGCGCCGCGGGAAGGCCCGCATCGTGGCCGGCAGGCCCAGCCGCTCGCCGTCGAAGCGCGGAAGTTGCAGCACCTCGTCGGCCGTGCCGAGCTTTCGGCGAAGGCTGAGCCGGTGTTGCGACCGCACAGTCGGCGCCTCGCCGATCTCGACCGCTGCATTGCCGCCCAAGGCGCGGAACAGCAGCACGGCGCTGCCCCGGACCTCCGGCAAGGTGACCGCCGCCTCGTCGAAGGAGGCGACCTCGTCCAGGCGGCTGGCATAGCCGTGCCACGCCTTTCCCACCGTCTCTTCCGGCTCCATCAGGTCGAGCAGATGGACCATGACGCTCACCCGTACACAGCGGAAACGAGATCGCGCAGCGCCACCTGCACGTCGACCTCGTCCGTCAGAGGCTGGATCACGGCGGCGTCGAGCGCCTGTGCAACTGGCATCCCGCCCGAAATCAGGCTGGCCGCGTAGATCAGCAGGCGGGTCGAGACGCCCTCTTCCAGGTCCACGCCCGACAGCTTGCGGATGTGCCCCGCCAGCCGGACCAACGACTGCGCACGCGCCTCGTCCAGCCCGCTTTCGGCGGCAACGACGGACGTCTCGGTCGCGGGGTCCGGAAAGTCGAAGCTGATCGACAGGAAGCGTTGCCGGGTCGAGGGCTTCAGACGCTTCAGCACGTTCTGGTAGCCGGGGTTATAGCTGGCCACCAGCATGAAGCCCGGCGGCGCCACCAGTTCCTCGCCCGTGCGGTCGAGCATCAGCGTGCGGCGGTTGTCGGTCAGCGGGTGCAAGACGACGGTGACGTCCTTGCGCGCCTCGACCACCTCGTCGACGTAGCAGATCGCTCCTTCCCGCACCGCGCGGGTCAGCGGCCCGTCGACCCATTCCGTCTCACCCCCGCGGATCAGGAAGCGCCCGATCAGGTCGGCCGCCGAGAGGTCGTCGTGGCAGGCGACGGTATAAAGCCGCCGCCCGAGCTTCGCCGCCATGTGCTCCACGAAGCGGGTCTTGCCGCAGCCGGTAGGCCCCTTCAGCAGAAGGGGCAGACCGTTGGCGTGGGCCGTCTCGAAGAGCGTGCACTCGTTCGCGACGGGCCGGTAGAAAGGGACGTCGAAATCGTGGCTCTGAAGGGTCATGCCTGCTCTCCCCGGGCTGGCAGCGTGACCTTGGGCAGCGTGATCTGACGCCGCGGGAAGGCCATCGCGTAGAGGAAGAGGAGTGCACCCAGCACCACCGCCACGCCCGAACCGAAGCGCATCAGGTAGAACAGCGACAGCTGGTCCTGCACATCCATGTAGTATTCGCCGACGACGCGCTGCATGTGCGTCTGGATGGTGCCCGCGAAGGTCAGCACGAAGGTCATGAACGCCATCCCGCCCGTCATCAGCCAGAACGCCACGATGTTGAGGCGTTGGTTGTAGGGATCGCGGCCCCGCAGGATCGGCATCGCATAGCTGAACATCGCGAGGTTAAGGGCGACATAGGCGCCGTAGAAGGACAGGTGTCCGTGGGCGGCGGTGATCTGCGTGCCGTGGCTGTAGTAGTTCACGCCGTGCAGCGTGTGCAGGAAGCCCCAGACGCCCGCGCCGAAGAAGGCAACCGTCGCGGACCCCAGCGACCACAGAAGCGCCGCCTGGTTCGGGTGGTTCTTGCGCCCCTTCCAGACCATGACGAAGGCGAAGGTCATCATGCCGAAGAACGGGATCACCTCGAAGGTGGAGAAGACCGACCCGAGCCACTGCCAGTAGCCGGGCAGGCCGATCCAGTAGAAGTGGTGCCCCGTCCCGAGGATCCCCGAGAAGAGCGCGGTCGCCACGATGACATAGAGCCACTTCTCGACCACCTCGCGGTCCACGCCCGTCATCTTGAGCAGCAGGAAGGCGAGGATCGAGGCCATCACAAGCTCCCATGTCGCCTCGACCCACAGGTGGATCACGTACCACCAGTACATCTTGTCGAGCGACAGGTTGTCCGGGTTGATGAAGGCGAAGATCCACAGAAGCGACAGAAGCCACAGCCCCAGCAGCAGGATGTTGGTCACCGCCGTCTTGCGCCCGGCCAGCACGGTCATCGAGATGTTGAAGAGGAAGATGACGGCGCCCACCAGGATGCCGAACTTGACCCACAGCGGCTGTTCGAGGAACTCGCGCCCGCCATGGATGCCGACGAGGTAGCTTGCCACCGCGCCCAGCGTGCCGATCACGAGGATCGCCAGCTGGATATAGGCCAGTTTGACCGAATAGATCTCGCGCTCGCTTTCCTCGGGCACGAGGAAGTAGGCCGCGCCGAAGAAGCCCAGCAGCAGCCAGACCACCAGCGCGTTGGTGTGGATCATCCGCACCACGTTGAAGGGCAGGATCTCGCTCAGGAAATTGGGCGAAACGTAGATCCAGCCGGCCAGCAGGCCCCCCAGGACCTGCACCGCGAAAAGGCCCATCGCTGCGGCGAAATACCAGAGCGCGACCCGTTGTGTTTGATACTTCATGTCCCTGTTCTCCTCAGCCGGCGTCGTTCGGCGGCCAGTCTTGCGTATCGGTCTGATCGGCCCAGCGGAGGAATTCGGCGAGGCCGCGCGTGTCTTCCTCGGTCAGGTCGAAGAACGGCATCTGCCGACGCCCCTCGATCCGCGAGGGCTGCGCCTTCATCCAGGCGTCGAGCACCTCGTAGGCCATCTCGGGGTCGTCCTGGACGCCCCAGCGCGTCATCACGTTGCCGACCTCGGGCGCGAAATACGCACCCTCCCCGTGCAGGGTGTGGCAGTTGATGCAGCTGTTGCGTTCCCAGACATGCTTGCCGCGGACCACCTCGTCGGTGAGCGGCATGCCGGCGGTGGACGTCTTCACGACATAGCGGTGGGAATGGACCGTGAGCGCGACGAAGATCGCCGCGAAGAAGATCGACCCTCCGTAGAAGACGTTTCGCGCCCGCGACTTGGTGAAAATTTCTGACATGCGGAAGCCCTGTGCGACTTTGGGTGTCGCGAGCAGTAGCGGCTTCGACTGGGCAGTTTGTTGCGACAGCGCAAAGAACGCGAAGATCTGTTCGTGCAGGTTGCCCAAGGCCCGAGCGGCGGAGGAATGCCCGATGCAACCCCCCTCACTGGATACGCCCGATCTGGCGCTGCCCGACCTCATGGAGACCTGGCCAGAGACGATCGCCGTCTTCCTGCGCTACAGGATGCTCTGCGTCGGCTGCGTGATCGGCCGTTTCCACACCATAACCGACGCCTGCCGCGAGCATGGCGTCGACGAGACCGAATTCCGCGCGGCTCTGGCCTCGGCTATCCGCGCCAGGGTGTGACCGCTATTCCGGCCCCGCCCCCAGCACCACCAGCCGGTGAGGGTCGGTGACGACCACCCGCTTTCGCCCGCTTTCGACGATGCCGTCCCGCTCCCACGCAGACAGAAGGCGGCTGACCGTGTGCAGTGTGGTCCCCGTCATCTCCGAGATGTTCTGCCGCGTCAGCGGGAAGTCGATCTGGATCCCGTTCTCGACCTTCTTGCCGGACTGGTTGACCATCCGCAAAAGCGCGTTCGCCACCCGCTGCTCGACATGCTGCGTCGCAAGCTCGACGATGCGGGTGTTCATCTCGCCCACGCGCTGCCCAACCGTGCGATAGGATTCGGTAGCGAAGCCTTCGTAGCGTTCGACGAAGACCGGCCAGAGCGAGACAGGCCAGGACAGCGCCAGGCATTCGCTCGCCGTCATCGCGGTGGCCGGATAGGTCGTGCGGCTGAGCGCGGGCGCAATGCCAAAGAGCTGGCCCGCGCCGATATGGAGGGCGATCACCTGCTCTCCGCCGGGGGTCGTGCGGACCACGCGGATCGTGCCGTCCAGAAGCAGGTAGAACCGCTCGGCCTCGGCGCCTTCGTGAAACAAGGCCACGCCCGCCTCGTACCGGCGCGCCACCGCCTGGTCGAGGATCTCGCGGATCTGCGCCCGGTCCAGGCGCCGGAAGGGCGGGATGGGGGCCAGCAGGCTTTCGTCGAGTTTTTTCACCGCAAACGCCAAGAGGTTGATCGAGCGCAAAGTTCGCTGCGGGTCCATAGCCCATATGACGTGGCAGGAAAACAGACGCATGAGGAAAGGAACATATCATGCTTCGCACTCTCGCTATCGCCACCGCCTTCGGTGCTCTCGCCATGGCCGCGCAGGCTGCCGACTACGAGGTCAAGATGCTCAACAGCGGCGCCGAGGGCATGATGGTCTTCGAACCCGCCTACATCCAGATCGAGCCGGGCGACACGGTCACCTTCCTCCCGACCGACAAAAGCCACAACGCCGAGACCATCCCCGGCATGCTGCCCGAAGGGGCAGAGCCTTTCGCCGGTGCGATGAACAAGGAAGTCAGCGTGACCTTCACCGAGGAAGGCATCTACGGCGTGAAATGCAATCCGCACTACGCCATGGGCATGACGGCGGTGATCCAGGTCGGGAATGCCGAGAACCTCGAGGAAGCCACCGGAATCAAGCATCCCGGCCAGGCCGCCAAGCGGATGGCAGCCGCCCTCGCCCAGGTTCAATGAGGCATCCGGGGCGGTGCAAAGGTGCCGCCCCGCTACTCGCAAGGATATGCACATGGAACGGATCGCTAGGCCGTCCTTCCGAGGATCGGCCTTTTTCAGCTACGGGTTTCGCCCATTCTTCCTGGGTGCGGTGCTCTTCGCCTTCGCCGTTGTCCCGGCCTGGCTGCTGATCCTCGCGGCCCGGTTCGAGCTGCACGGGCCGTTCGCGCCGGTGGACTGGCACGCTCATGAAATGCTGTTCGGCTATGGCTCGGCTGTGCTCGCCGGATTTCTCTTTACCGCCGTCCCGAACTGGACCAAGCGCCCACCTGTGAAAGGCCTTCCGCTGGCCCTGCTGCTGGCTCTCTGGATCCTGGGTCGGCTTGCCGTCGCGGGCGTGATCCCCCTGCCCCCGGCGCCTGTCCTCTTGATCGACGCAAGCTTCCTCGCCCTCGTCCTGGCAGTCATTGCCAAGGAAATCGTCGCCGCGCAGAACTGGCGCAACTTGCTGGTGGTCCTGCCCATCTCTCTCTTTCTGGGCGCCGACATCCTGTTCCACGCCGAGGTGCAGGCGACGGGAACCAGCGAGTTCGGGCGGCGCCTCGGTTTTGCGACCCTCGTCTTCTTGATCATGCTGATCGGCGGCCGGATCATTCCCAGCTTCACCCGCAACTGGCTGACCAGGCGCGGCCCCGGCCCCCTGCCCGCGGCGCTTGGATGGTTCGACGCGCTGGCTCTCGCGGTCGGTGCGGCGTCCCAGCTTGTCTGGGTCGTCACGCCCGTCGGCGCGGCCACCGGAGTTGCGCTGCTGCTGGCCGCGATCCTTCACCTCGCCCGTGTCGCGCGGTGGCGCGGATGGCGGACCTTCGCCTCACCCCTCCTGACGATGCTGCACGTCGCCTACGTATTCGTGCCGCTTGGCCTCGCTGCATTGGCCGTCAGCGCCCTTACCGGGACGGTTCCGCTTGCGGTGGGCCTGCATCTTCTGGGGATCGGTGCGATCGGGGGAATGACGCTGGCCGTGATGATGCGCGCAACGATGGGACACACGGGACGTGCCCTCGTGGCGGGGCCGGTTCTTACTGTCGCCTTCGCACTGGTCGGCGCTGCAGCGCTGATCCGCGCCCTTGCCGGGACCGTCGTGGTCGCCGGAGTGTCGGGAACATCGCTGGCCGGACTTCTCTGGGTCGCGGCCTTCGGGCTATTCGCCGCCCGGCTTGCCCCCAGCCTCGTCGCACCGGCTCGCATTTCCACTCCGGCCTGAGGTGCGGTCCGGGCGGAGGAAACTCCGCCCGGACCGTGGTCATCTTACTGCGCCGTGCCGGACGTCGCTTCGTCCCCGTCAGCGCCAGTCGTCGCCTCATCGGCCGCGCCCGCTTCGTCGGTCGTGCCGGCATCGCCTTGTTGCACTTCCTCGAACAGCACCGCCATGCGGACGTTCGCCTTGCCGGGGTTCTTGATCTCGAGCGCCTCGTCCAGGTTCGGCACCTCGTCGCCCACCTGGATCAGCCCGACCATCCACATCGCGTAGTGCGGCATGCACTTGAACCCGTAGACGCCGGGCTCATCCAGCGTGACCGAGACCTCTTATTTGATCTTGCCCCTCCAGGCTTCGGCACCCTCGGGGATCATGCCGAGGATCGTCTCGGAGTTGTGGCTCTTGTCGGTCGGGACGAACGTCACCGTGTCGCCGGGCTCGATCTTCAGAAAAGAGGGCTCGAACACCATCATCTGGCCATCGGGACCCTGGTCGAGCATCTGGATCTCATGCTCCTCGGCCTGCGCCGCGCCAGCGAGGCAAAGGCTGGCGGTCAGGGCGAAAACTCTTCATCGCGTAGTGCATGATCGTTCCTTCTGTCGGTTCCTCGTCCGCACCGCATCGACGCCTCGCAGACGTCGGGTGCGACACCGGGACCCGATCTTGTGGGGGAACATGGGCATCCGGCGATTGTTCCTTTCCCAGCCAGCAATCAAAAAGAGGTCCCCTCATGCGATTCATCATGGCGAGTGCAGCCCTCTGCGCCCTTCTGAGCCCCCTGCCCGTCGCGGCACAGTCCGACAACGCTCCCTCCGACGGCACCGACGTCTTCCGCAACGACCTGCCAGAGACGCACGAGGCCATGGATCTGCCGGACCTCTCGGCAGACGCGGCGTCGCAGGTCCCGGACGATCTTCAGCAGCCATTTGCCACGGCATCAGCCGGCGCGCTTGCAGCGCAGCAGTACGGCAACCTGACGGCCGCCAAATATGCGGGCGGCGCGGTGCGCGATCTTGGCGACCGCATGGCCCTTCTCAATCAGGCGATCAACGACCGGCTCAATGCCGTCGGGGACCGGGCCGGCCAAGGCTCCATGACCGAAGACGTGCGTGCCGACCTTGAGGTTCTGGCGGACCTGAATGGCGCCGAATTCGACCGCCTCTTTGCCACCTGGGTCACCAGCGTCTATCCCACGATCATCGACGCGTGGTCGCAAATGGGTGAAAACGAGACCTTCGCCGAATTGTCCCGGGCCGTGACGCCAAAGCTCGAGGCGCAGCTGGCGACAGCACAAGCTGTGCTCGATGGAGATACCGGCGCAACGCAATCCGGTGCAGCGCAGGCGAACAGCGGCGGGAATGGCGATGCCGGCGCCCAAGGCCAGACCAACGAGCGCCAGCATACGCCAAAGACCGAACAGCCAGAGGTCCAGTCGGGCGAGAACTACGCGCACGAGCAGGTCGAGGTTGACCCGCAGTCCGAGACGGCTTCGCTTCCTGACGACGCAAGCCAGCCCGACACCGCCCCTGCCGCCGGAGCGCTTGATGTCGTCAATCCCGCCATCGTGTTCGCGATGATCGCGGACCCCTCGACAGAGCTCGCGCAGCTCGAGCAGGCGCCCGAATTCCCGGCCGATCAGGTGCACATCGTTTCTCTGAGCGAGCATCTCCAGGAATCCGAGTTGAGCACGCTCGACACCACCCTCTCGGACCACCATGCCAACCTGTCGCGGGTGCGCGATGCAGTGAACTCGCACCAAGGGCTCTACGCCGCCGTCAGCCAAAGTGACGGATCGGTTGAGGATGTCGTCGCATTCGACGTGCTGGACGAGGGCATCGTCCTTTACACGCGCAGCGGCCAGCAAGGTCAGTAAATCAGGTTTTCTTGCCCTCTCGCCAGCCAAGGAGCCGCGGGAAGTAGATCGCAAGGGCCAAGGCCATGGCCACGCTCCAGACGGCCCCGCCAGCTGCAACGGCGGGGCCGTACCAGTCCTGCGCGACCAGCGGCAGGCCTCCGCGGAGCAGAGCGGCAAGGCTGACCAGCGCGAGAACCATGCCATCCTTCCAATCCCCCCGCTGCGCCTCGCGCGCTTGCGCCCGGATGAGACGCAGGGAGATCACCAGCGTGAGCGTTCCCACCGCGCCGATCAGGATCAGGTGGAGCGCGTGAGTGCCCGCGACGCCCGCCCCCAGTTCTGCGGCGGCATACGCCAGGAGCCCCAGCGCCAGCCAACCGAACCCCACATGCAGCCCCCAGAGCAGCGGGTCGGCCAGGACTGCCCGGTCC
>NZ_JBELKF010000112.1:0-8185 GCF_042089775.1 Palleronia sp. | reverse complement strand
ATCGTGCCGATGTTCACGTGCGGCTTTGTGCGTTCGAATTTTGCCTTCGCCATGGAGGCCTCCTGTTGTCTTTGGGTGCGGGCCGGCCGTTACCGGCCCGCAATGTCCGTGGATTAAGCGTACTTCGACTGGATCTCTTCAGAGATGTTCTGCGGAACCGGCTCGTAGTGATCGAACTGCATCGTGAACTGCGCGCGGCCCGAGGACATCGAGCGCAGGTTGTTGATGTAGCCGAACATGTTGGCCAGCGGCACGAACGCATCGATCACGATCGCGACACCGCGGGGCTCCTGGCCCTGCACCTGACCGCGCCGCGAAGTAAGATCGCCGATGACGTTGCCGGTATACTCTTCCGGCGTCACGACCTCGACCTTCATGATCGGCTCGAGCAGCTGAGCGCCGGCCTTGCGAAGACCTTCGCGCATGCACATCCGCGAGGCGATCTCGAAGGCCAGAACGGACGAGTCGACATCGTGGTACTTGCCGTCGACCAGCGCGACCTTGAAATCGATGACTGGGAAGCCGGCAAGCGGACCGGAGTCCATGACCGACTTGATGCCCTTCTCGACCCCGGGAACGTATTCCTTCGGCACCGAACCACCGACAATCCGGCTTTCGAACGAGTAGCCCTCACCCGGCTCGGTCGGCGAAATCTCCAGCTGGACCTCGGCGAACTGACCCGAACCACCCGACTGCTTCTTGTGCGTGTAGGTGTGGTTAATCTTCTGCTTGATCGTCTCGCGATAGGCGACCTGCGGCGCACCGATATTCGCCTCGACCTTGAACTCCCGCTTAAGGCGGTCGACCAGGATGTCGAGGTGAAGCTCGCCCATGCCCTTCATGATGGTCTGACCCGACTCGATGTCGGTCTCGACGCGGAAGGACGGATCCTCGGCTGCAAGACGCTGAAGACCGGCAGACATCTTCTCCTGGTCGGCCTTCGTCTTGGGCTCGACCGCGATCTCGATGACGGGATCGGGGAAGGTCATGGTTTCCAGAACGACCGGCTTTTGCGGGTCGGACAGAGTGTCACCGGTTGTCGTGTCCTTCAGACCCGCCAGCGCGATGATGTCACCGGAGCCGGCCCACTCGATCTCTTCACGGGAGTTCGAATGCATCATCATCATCCGGCCGACGCGCTCGCGCTTACCCTTCGTGGTGTTGAGCACCGAGCCGCCCTTCTCGAGCAGGCCCGAGTAGATGCGGGTGAAGGTCAGCGTGCCCACGAACGGGTCATTCATGATCTTGAACGCGAGGCCAGCGAACGGCTGATCGTCGCCCGGGCGACGCTCGATGTTGCGAGTCTCAGTCTCGTCATCCGGCGAGAAGCCCATGTACGGCGGCACGTCGAGAGGACCCGGCAGGTAGTCGATCACCGCGTTCAGCAGGGGCTGGACGCCCTTGTTCTTGAACGCCGAACCGGCGAGGACGGGAACGAAGGACAGCGACAGCGTGCCCTTGCGGATCAGCTCGCGCAGCTTCGGCTGGTCGGGCTCGTTGCCCTCCAGGTAGGCTTCCATCGCCTCGTCGTCGATCTCGACCGCTGCTTCGATCAGGTTGCCGCGCCATTCTTCGGCGAGGTCCTTCAGGTCGTCGCGGATCTCCTGGATCACCCAGGAGGCGCCCAAATCTTCGCCCTTCCAGACCCACTCCTTCATCGTCACGAGGTCGACGATGCCCTCGAGCTGGTCCTCCGACCCGATCGGCAGCTGGATCGGCACGGCGTTGGCGCCGGTGCGGTCCTTGATCATCGTGACGCAGTTAAAGAAGTCGGCGCCGATCTTGTCCATCTTGTTGACGAACACGATGCGCGGAACCTTGTACCGGTCAGCCTGACGCCAAACGGTCTCGGTCTGCGGCTCGACGCCGGCGTTGGCGTCCAGAACGCAGATCGCGCCGTCGAGCACGGCAAGCGAACGCTCGACCTCGATGGTGAAGTCCACGTGACCCGGCGTGTCGATGATGTTGAACCGGAACTTGGCTTCCTGCGGCGTATTGCCGTAGATGCCCGTCGGGTTCTCGCCATCTTCGGTGCGGAACCAGAACGTCGTGGTCGCAGCCGAGGTGATCGTGATTCCGCGTTCCTGCTCCTGCTCCATCCAGTCCATCGTGGCGGCGCCGTCATGGACTTCGCCAATCTTGTGCGACTTGCCGGTGTAGAAAAGGACGCGCTCGGTGCACGTGGTCTTGCCGGCATCAATGTGAGCCATGATGCCGAAGTTACGGTAGCGGTCGAGCGGATATTCGCGTGCCATTGGGAAAAGTCCTCAGGCTAGGGGTTACCAGCGGTAGTGGCTGAACGCTTTGTTGGCGTCGGCCATCTTGTGCGTATCTTCGCGCTTCTTCACCGCGGTACCGCGGTTCTGGACGGCGTCGATCAGTTCGGCGGCCAGACGCTCTTCCATGGTGTTTTCGTTGCGCTTGCGGCAGGCATCGATGAGCCAGCGGATCGCGAGAGCCTCGCGGCGCTCGGGGCGGACTTCGACGGGGACCTGGTAGGTCGCACCACCAACGCGGCGCGAGCGGACCTCGACCGACGGCTTGATGTTGTCGAGACCCTCGTGGAACACCTCGATGGGAGAGCGCTTCAGCTTCCCCTCGACGCGATCGAACGCGTTGTAGACGATGCCCTCGGCGACGGACTTCTTGCCGTCGTACATCAGGTTGTTCATGAATTTGGTGACCACCCGGTCGCCATACTTGGCGTCGGGGAGGATTTCGCGCTTCTCGGCAGCGTGACGGCGGGACATGGGCTGTTCCTCTTACTTCGGGCGCTTGGCGCCATACTTCGAACGGCGCTGCTTGCGGTCCTTGACGCCCTGCGTGTCGAGCACGCCGCGAAGGATGTGATAGCGCACGCCCGGAAGGTCTTTCACACGACCGCCGCGGATCAGGACCACCGAGTGCTCCTGCAGGTTATGACTTTCGCCGGGGATGTAGCTGATAACCTCGTAGCCATTGGTCAGGCGCACCTTGGCGACCTTCCGCATGGCCGAGTTCGGCTTCTTCGGCGTGGTGGTGTAGACGCGGGTGCAGACGCCCCGCTTCTGCGGGCACTGCTCGAGGTGCAGCGACTTGGAGCGTTTGACTTTCGGCTGCCGCGGCTTGCGGATCAGCTGTTGGATCGTTGGCATTCCGGTTTCATTCCCCGTGTTGCAACACTTGTTCGTTTCGAGTGGGGCGCGCGCACCCCGGTTCATCTTCAGATGCGCCGGGCGCGTCCGCCAAACGCAAAGGCCGCATTGGCCCCTTGGCCCACGCGGCTGGTATCCAGAGGATCGGGGCGTTTGCCCGGATCGTGACCACTTCCATCAATTTAAGCCCCGGCCCGGGGCAAGCCCGGTCGCACGGTTGGCGCCGTATAGAGGGCGAGTCGCGGAGTGTCAACAGCACCAGGATTTGTCGCCCCGCCTCTCGCACAGATGAAAAAATCCCAAGCGAGGTGCAAGCCGAAGCCCGTCAGCTGAGATACCGAGCAGTCGGAGATGGCGGTGCGATCAGTCCTGAGCGACGCCCGCCGTCTTGCGTACCCGCCCAAACCGATCTGCCCGCACACTACCTCGTCGCCCTTCGAGGGCAGGCGCGCGATTTTATTGCCGAGCCAACAGGAATTCAACTTAAGGCTGCGCGATCACACTTGTTTGCCGAGACCAACAACCCCGAATTCCCGCATCAAGTGGACAAATGGAAAAGGGCTCCGCGACAGCGGAGCCCTGTCCCACATTATCTGGATTTCTGGCCGGACTTACTCGTCCCGGCTCTCATCCATCTCGACCACGTCAACCTCACTGTCCGAGGACAGCCCCTCGTCGGCCGGCGCCGCAAGTTGCGCAGCCTGTTCTGCCTCGGCCTGTGCGGCTTTCAGCACCTTCAGGTCACGCTCAGCCGCGATGCGACGGACGCGCTGCGTCGCCCCACCGGTGCCGGCCGGGATCAGCCGCCCGACGATGACGTTCTCCTTGAGGCCCACCAGCTTGTCGCGCTTACCCTGAACCGAAGCCTCGGTCAGCACGCGGGTGGTCTCCTGGAAGGACGCGGCCGAAATGAACGACCGGGTCTGCAGCGACGCCTTGGTGATGCCCAGCAGGATCGGTTCGCCCTGAGCCGGACGCCCGCCCTTCTTCATCGCCTTCTCGTTCGCCTCGTCGAACTCGACCTTGTCGACATGCTCGCCCTTGAGGAGCGTCGTGTCACCGCTGTCCTGGATCTCCCACTTCTGGAGCATCTGGCGAACGATAACCTCGATATGCTTGTCGTTGATCTTCACGCCCTGCAGTCGATAGACGTCCTGCACCTCGTCGATCATGTACTCGGCCAGAGCCTCGACACCCATGATTGACAGGATGTCGTGCGGCGCGGGGTTGCCATCCATGATGTAGTCGCCCTTCTGGACGAAATCGCCCTCGGCAACCGGGATGTGCTTACCCTTCGGCACCATGTACTCGATCGGCTCGGCGCCCTCTTCCGCAGGCACGATCGCGATCCGGCGCTTGTTCTTGTAGTCGCGCCCGAACTTCACGTGACCATCTGCCTCGGCGATGATGGCGTGATCCTTGGGACGACGTGCCTCGAAGAGTTCGGCCACACGCGGCAGACCGCCGGTGATGTCCTTCGTCTTCGCGCCTTCCCGCGGAATGCGCGCGACCACGTCACCCGCCTTCACGTCCGTCCCGTCTTCGACCGAAAGGATCGCGTCCACCGACATCGTGTAGGTCACCGGGTTGCCCTGTGCATTGCGCACCGGCTCGCCGTTTTCGTCCACGATGACGATCTCTGGCTTCAGATCGCTGCCGCGCGGAGCTGCGCGCCAGTCCGACACGATCTTCTGCGTCATGCCGGTCGCTTCGTCCGTCTCGTCGCGCACCGAGATGCCCGTGATGAGGTCGACGAACTTCGCACGACCCGACGCTTCGGCGATAATCGGCAGGGTGTACGGGTCCCACTCGAACAGGCGGTCGCCCCGCTTAACGTCGGCCCCGTCCTGAACGTGCATCGTGGTGCCGTAGCCCAGCTTGTAGGATGCCCGCTCGACGCCGTGCTCGTCGACAATGGCGAGCTGCATGTTGCGGCCCATGACGATCACGTTGCCGACTTCGTCCGTCAGCGTGTTGGCGTTGCGGTACTCCGCCTTGCCGTCGAAGCCGGACTCCTGGAACGACTGCTGACTGCCTTGCGCAACGCCGCCGATATGGAAGGTCCGCATCGTCAGCTGAGTGCCCGGCTCGCCGATGGACTGCGCCGCGATGATACCCACGGCTTCGCCCATGTTCACCATCGTGCCGCGGGCAAGATCGCGCCCGTAGCACATGGCGCAGACGCCCTCTTCACTCTCGCACGTCAGCGGTGAGCGCATGCGGGCCTCGGCGATCCGCATCTCGTCGAGCAGGTCGGCCATCCGCTCATCGATGATCTGGCCCGCCTTGACGACGACTTCGTCATTGGCCGGGTTCACGATGTCTTCAGCAGCGACACGGCCCAGCAGGCGCTCGGCCAGGGTGGCCACGACCTCACCGTCGTTGACGGCCGCACGAATGGTCACGGCACGATCGGTGCCGCAATCATGCTCGCGGATGATGCAGTCCTGCGCCACGTCCACGAGACGACGGGTCAGGTAACCCGAGTTCGCCGTCTTGAGCGCGGTGTCGGACAGACCCTTACGGGCACCGTGAGTCGAGTTGAAGTACTCGAGCACGGTCAGGCCTTCCTTGAAGTTCGAGATGATCGGCGTCTCGATGATCTCGCCCGAGGGCTTGGCCATCAGGCCGCGCATCCCGCCGAGCTGCTTCATCTGCGTGACCGAGCCCCGCGCACCCGAGTGAGCCATCATGTAGACCGAGTTCGGCTCGTTCTCGGCACCGTTCTCGTCCGTTCCAGGCTCCGAGATTGTGGTCATCATCGCCTCGGTGACCTTGTCGTTGCACTTCGACCAGGCGTCCACAACCTTGTTGTACTTTTCGCCCTGAGTAATCAGGCCGTCCATGTACTGCTGCTCGAAGTCTTTCACCTGATCGCGCGTGCTCTCGACGATCGGCCACTTCGAGTCGGGGATGACCATGTCATCCTTGCCGAACGAAATGCCCGCCTTGAAGGCTTCGCGGAAGCCGGTGGTCATGATGTGGTCACAGAAGATGACCGACTCCTTCTGGCCGCAATAGCGGTAGACGGTGTCGATGACCTGCTGGACCTCCTTCTTGCGCAGGAGGCGGTTGACCAGATCGAACGGAGCCTTGGCGTTCACCGGCAGGAGCGCACCCAGACGAACACGGCCCGGCGTGGTTTCGAACCGCGTTACGACCTCTTCCCCCGTTTCGGGGTCGATCTGCTTCAGGCGCGCCTGGATCTTGGCGTGCAGGTGCACGACTCCAGCGTCGAGCGCGTGCTGCACCTCGTCCACGGACGAGAAGACCATGCCCTCGCCCTTCATGCCCTCGCGCTGCATCGTGATGTAGTAGAGGCCAAGGATCATGTCCTGCGACGGCACGATGATCGGCGCACCGTTTGCGGGCGACAGCACGTTGTTCGTGGACATCATCAGGACGCGTGCTTCAAGCTGCGCCTCGAGCGAAAGCGGCACGTGAACAGCCATCTGGTCGCCGTCGAAGTCGGCGTTGAACGCCGAGCAGACGAGCGGGTGCAGCTGGATGGCCTTGCCTTCGATTAGGATCGGCTCGAACGCCTGGATGCCCAGACGGTGCAGCGTCGGCGCACGGTTCAGCAGAACCGGGTGCTCGCGGATGACCTCGTCGAGGATGTCCCAAACCTCGGGACGCTCCTTCTCGACCAGCTTTTTCGCCTGCTTGACCGTCGAACTGTAGCCCTTCGCTTCAAGGCGCGAGTAGATGAACGGCTTGAACAGCTCGAGCGCCATCTTCTTCGGCAAGCCGCACTGATGGAGTTTGAGCTCGGGGCCCGTCACGATGACCGAACGGCCCGAGAAGTCGACCCGCTTGCCCAGAAGGTTCTGGCGGAAGCGGCCCTGCTTGCCCTTCAGCATGTCCGACAGCGACTTCAGCGGACGCTTATTGGCACCGGTGATGACGCGGCCACGACGGCCGTTGTCGAACAGGGCATCGACAGATTCCTGCAGCATCCGCTTTTCGTTGCGGATGATGATGTCGGGCGCGCGCAGCTCGATCAGCCGCTTGAGGCGGTTGTTCCGGTTGATGACGCGGCGATAGAGATCGTTCAGGTCCGAGGTCGCAAAGCGGCCGCCGTCCAGCGGCACCAGCGGGCGCAGTTCGGGCGGGATGACCGGGATCACGGTCATGACCATCCACTCGGGACGGTTGCCGGACTCAAGGAAGCTCTCGACGATCTTCAGGCGCTTGATGATCTTCTTGGGCTTCAGCTCGCCGGTGGCTTCCTTCAGCTCTTCGCGCAGACGGTCGGCCTCGGCTTCGAGGTCGATCATCGCCAGCATCTCACGGATGGCTTCCGCGCCGATATTTGCGGTGAAGGCGTCCATGCCGTACTGGTCCTGGGCGTCCATGAACTCTTCCTCGGTCATCATCTGACCGTAGGTGAGGTCCGTCAGGCCCGGCTCGATGACGACGTAGTTTTCGAAGTAGAGAACCCGCTCGAGGTCACGAAGCGTCATGTCGAGCATGAGTCCGATGCGCGAGGGCAGCGACTTCAGGAACCAGATATGGGCGCAGGGCGCGGCCAGTTCGATGTGGCCCATGCGCTCGCGACGAACCTTCTGCAGCGTCACTTCCACGCCGCATTTCTCGCAGACGATGCCGCGATACTTCATCCGCTTGTACTTGCCGCAAAGGCACTCGTAATCCTTCACTGTCCCGAAGATGCGGGCGCAGAACAGGCCATCGCGCTCGGGCTTGAAGGTCCGGTAGTTGATCGTCTCGGGCTTCTTGATCTCGCCGAAGGACCAGCTCAGGATCCGCTCGGGGCTCGCCAGAGAAACCTTGATCTCGTCAAAGGTCTTCGGCGCCGCCAGGGGCGAAAACGGGTTGGTGGTGAGTTCCTGGTTCATGTTCCGTCCTTAAGAATACGGGTGCGTCAGAGGGCATGGGGCCGGATTTCACCGGCCCCGGAGCAGATCACTCGGCGTCTTCGCCTTCCTGCTCCAGCTCATCTTCGGCATCCAGGAGTTCCATGTTGAGGCCCAGGCCGCGGACCTCCTTGACGAGCACGTTGAACGATTCCGGCACGCCGGCCTCGAAGTTGT
>NZ_JBELKF010000111.1:0-8236 GCF_042089775.1 Palleronia sp. | reverse complement strand
CCGGGGCCAGTGCGGCCGTCGTCGGCCGAAGGGGGATGCACTTCGAGGGGCTCCATGCGCCATACTGCGCCGGCCGCGTTCCCACTGACGTTGGTCAGCAGGTAGACCGCGCCATCGGGTCCCTGCTCCACTTCGCGGATGCGGGTGTTCATCGGGATGAACTCGCTCCCCGCAACCTCGCCGCCTTCCATGTCAACGTGTTCGACGCCCCCGGCAGACAGCGCACCGAACAGGATGTCGCCCTGCCATTCAGGGAACAGGTCACCGTCATAGAGGATCATGCCCGCTGGAGAGCGCACAGGGCTCCAGTTGTAGATAGCCTCCGCGAACTCGGGAAACTCGGGCGGGTTTGGGATATCTGTTCCGTCATAGTTTATGCCCCAGCTGACCACCGGCCAGCCGTAATTGGCGCCGGGCTCGAGCGCGTTGAGTTCGTCGTCGCCCAAGGGACCCATCTCGGTCACCCAGACTTGCTGCGCATCGGGGTGCCAGATCGCCGCCTCGATGTTGCGGTGCCCGTAGGACCAGATCGCGTCCTCGGCACCTTCCTCGCCGACGAAGGGATTGTCCTCGGGGATGGTGCCGTCGAGGTTCAGCCGCACGACCGTGCCCAGCGTGTTCGACAGCTCCTGCGCCGGACCGAACTTGAACCGCTCGCCAAGGGTGAGGAACACGTGTCCCGCGTCATCGAAGACGATGCGGTTGCCGAAATGGTTCGGGCCCTCGACTTTCGGCTCCTGACGGAAGATGACCTCCCAGTCCTCGATGCTGGTCAGGTCCTCCGACAGGCGACCACGTCCAAGTGCGGTGCCAGCGGTCGCTCCTTCGCCCGGCTCGGCGAACGAGAGGTAGACCAGCCGGTTTTCGGCGAAGTCAGGATGCAGCGCCACGTCCATCAGCCCGCCTTGTCCTTGGGCGAACACCTCTGGCGTGCCCTCGATGGGGTCCGAGATCGCGCCGTCCGCACTGACGACGACAAGGTCGCCGGGCAGCTCGGTCACCAGCATCTGGCCGTCGGGCAGGAACGTCATGCCCCACGGGGTATCGAGGCCGGTGGCGACCTCGAGGATCGAGATCGGGACCTCGCCGGTGTTGACGGATTCCACCTGGTTCTGAGGCTGCGCCAAGGCCGGCCCGGAAAAGGCGAGAAGCGCGAGCAGGGAAAGTCTCATGGGTCTGGTCCTTTCAGTTAAGGGCGGAGCCGGACATCCGGCTCCGAAGCCAGTGTCAATCGGCCTCATTCGGCACGATCACGCCGCAGGCGATGCGGGGACCGGTCGAGTCGGCCGTCTCGGCCCGGTAGTCATCGATCTGGGCGTGGACCATGATGGCCGAGCCGTCCGCATCGCGCAGGGTGAACGGGCTGCTGTCGCCATCGTCGTCATTGTCATCCTGTTCCTCAAGCGTGAGGTGCGGCGCGAAGAAGTCCGCCGTGGCCGTGCCGTCCGCGGCGACGTAGACGTTGGGTAGATCGCCGGCATGATAGCCCTCGGGCGAGTCGAACCCGTGGACAGTCTCGCGGGGACTGTAATGACCACCAGCGGCCTGGAACGTTGGTTCGCACGCGCCGGTCTCGTGGATGTGGAACCCGTGCGGTCCCTCCGGCAGGTTCTGGAGACGAGCCGTGACGACGACGCCGTGCTCCACCTGTTCGAACGTGACGCTACCGGCGTCGGTGCCGTCCTCCGTCTGCACTTGGGCTTCCAGAGTATCGGCGTCCTGAGCGACGGCCGGGCTCATGGCTGCGAGGGCAGCGATGGCTACGCCAGTGGGCGTTATAAGGGCGAATTTCATGGTTTCCTCCAGTTCTTGGGCTGGACCCGTCTGTTGGGCCTGTCATGGTCCGGGCGGTGCCCGCCCGGACGGTTGCGCCAGCGCGGCTGCGCAGATCAGATCTGGTCCTGGCAGCGGATGGCGTAGAGCTCGCTGTTCACGTTCAGGAAATCGATGGGTTGGCCATAGCCGAGGGCGGAGCAGAAGCGGGCCGCGACGTCCTCGCAGGCGTTCTCGCCGTCGCCACAGGGGATCGGCAATTGCATGAACGCCTCGCCCCGTTCGATCAGCGGAGCATCGTCTTCGAGGGTATTCGCGTCGACCTCGGCGGTAAACTCGTCCTCGGGCGCGAAGAATTCGGCGACGTCGGTGAAGAAGCTGTCTTCCTCTTCGGCGACCGTCTCGTCGTCATTCGTGTCGGCGATATCGAACAGACCGGAGGCCAGTTCATCCTCGGCCAGCACCTCGTCCTCGTTGCCCAGCCGCGCGAGGAGGTCGGTTTCCTCCAATGCCTCGGCGAACTCCCCCTCGGAGATGACGCCGTTGCCGTCGGCGTCCCAGTTCTCGACACTCAGGTTCACATCGAATTCACCGAACCAGAGGTCCACCGCGCTGTCCCACTCGTCGACGCTGAGCTCACCGTCATCATCCGCGTCCCAAGCCGAGTAGAGACCGCTGGAAAGCTCGGAGTAGCCGATCGCCTCATCATCGTCGGCGTCCCACTCCTCGAACACGCCCGAGTCGAAAACGCCCTGCGTGAACTCGGATTCTCCAAGCACGCCGTCGGCATCGGTGTCCCAGTCCGGGATGCCTTGCGCCACCGCGGGGGCACCGGCAAGCGCTGCCACTGTTGCGGCCATTCTAAGCCTCAGTTTCATGTCATCTCCTCCCGTCTTTGTCTTTGCGCCGCGCCGAAAGTTGCGGCGCCAGTCTGGTGCGAACGATCTCGCGGCTGTTCGGTTCAGCGGCTGCGGCGGCGCCACCCGGTCAAGACCCTCGGCGTCCGTCGTTGCTGAGCAGCAGCCCGGGCGGCCAGAGCGGCCCCACATGCGCCGCGACGATGGCAAGGGCGATGGTGATCTGAGCGGGACTTCACAATTGCCTCTCGCCGGCAGAAGCGCGGGAACAGCGGTCGGCCGAACCGGTTGAGAGGCCAGTGCGGCGGCAACGTCGCCAGTTTAACCCCCAGGAGGAAACCATGACGATTGATCTGAAGAAGTTTGCCAGCGTCGGCGCCATTCTGGCTGCCCTGACCGCCACCCCCGCCCTGGCTCAGGACATGGGCGAATGGGACGCGAACCAGGATGCTGTGGTCGACCAGGAAGAATTCAACACCGGCTTCGGTGAGAACGAGGCTTTCGGCGGATGGGACGAAGACGCGAGCGGCGGCATCTCTGAAGAAGAGTATAACACCGGCGTCACCTCGTCGTTCGATGAAGACGAGAGCGGCGACCTGAACGAAGATGAGCAGGCCGCCTACGACGAAAGCCAGTGGGGCGACGAAGAATACTCCGAGTGGGACGCCGACGCGAGCGGCGACCTGAACGAAGGCGAGTTCAACGAAGGCGCCTTCGGCACCTATGACGAAGACGAAAGCGGCGACTGGAACGAAGAAGAATACGCCACCTACCAGGAAGAAGACGAAGGCTGGTTCGACTGGTAAGCGTTTTCTTCTTTATGGATTGGAGGGCCGGCAATCAGCCGGCCCTTCTCATGCGCAGCCCCAGTTGCTCCATGAATCCGCGCTCATGCGTGCGGAGCAAGCGACCGCGCAATCCGCAGAGGCTCACCAGCTCGATCATGGTTTGATCATCCTCCTGCGGGCTCTGGATTCGATCTCTACGAACGCTTGGTGCCGCCTCTGTCTGCGGGCAGCCGACGATTGCCTGCTCGGAATGGTGGCGCCCATCCCGCGACACACTCCTGAACGAAGACCCTCAGTTCGACGCCGCCGTAGTGGAAGGCGCGCCGCCACTGCCTTGGGCTCCCGGACCGAAAGGCTGGACCCAGAAGACCAGGACCGCAATGAAGATCGCGTAGACTGTTGGCAGCACGAGAATCTGCCATCGCCTGAACCCCCTGTCCCGTCCACCCCACCAGACGAAGACCGCATAGAGCGTCGGCATGAGGGCCACGAATGCGAGGGTCACCCAGAAGAGCTGGAAGTTCTCGATCGGCATTCCGACGATCGTCAGAGGGATGAACGCCAGTGTCATCGTCACGGCGTGATCCCCGATCACGCTGGTCACCCCGGACGTCACCTGGCCGCTGCGCGCCACATACCAAGTCGCGAACACTTCGGGCAGCGCCGCCACCGGAGCGGTGATGAACAGGCCGCCGATGATCTTCGAAATGCCGATTGCATTCACGATCTTCTCTGTCGAGAACACGGTGAAGTAGGCGCCTGCGGCGAGGGCCGCGAGACCCGCCGCTGCCAGCCACTTCTCCTTGCGCTCCCATTCGACCTCCTGGCCTTTGGCCCGTCCGCGCAGCAGCGCCTGGGCGACGTAGGCCAGGTAGCCCAGGAGAAGAATCCAGCCGTCGATCGGCTGCAGGCCTCTCCACGGAGCCGGAAGCGTAAGCAGCGCGAAGAGGGCAACGATGCCGAGATAGGGAACGGCCTGCACCGTCGCTGCCTGCCGGTCCACTTGCAGAAGATGCTGCCGGCGATGCTCCTCGTGATGCTCGTGTCCGCCGCTATCGCCGATGCCCTGCTTCCGCGTCGCGATGTAGGCCGCGAGAACCATCATCGGGATGGCGAGCACGTTCGAGCCCAGGAGCGCGCCGAGGCCGATGTCGCTCACACCACGGATCGCACTCGTCGTGTTGATGCCGATCTCCGGGGAGGCTGCTGCAAGGCCGACGAAGGCTCCGCCGGCCGCGACGGAGAAGCCCCATTGCTTGCGCAGCTTCTTCAGCGGCTCTGCCATATGCTCCGCGCCCCAGTGTGCCGCCCAGACTGCGCCCAGAAGGACAGGGACCCAAATGACGAGATTTGCACTCAATGAACTTGTCTCCTCCCTCGGCGCTTCCGGCGGGCCTCACGTGGTTGCCTGATCTTCTGGAAGCCGCGCAATTTTCCTGTCCCTCATCAATGCAGAACCCTTCAGCGGCTCGGCAGGTGGCACGTGGAGCCACATTCTGCACAGCCTCAGAGGGTCAAAGCCGACGGCATCGCTTCAGGGAGGCAAGACGTCCTCAGATCCGGTGCCCCAAGCTCCCGAAACTCAAAGCGGTGGTGGTGGTGCGGAAGCCGGCCTCACGCCGGCGAGCCTGGAGCGCAAGTTCGCCGTGCGCGCTGCACTCGCGGGCGGCGGCATCTTGAGCCCAGCAAAGGAAAGGGCGCTGCCCGAGATCAGACTGAGGTGCGAGCATCCACCAGGGCGTTCTTTGACCGGTCGATGACGCAATCTACTCCGCCGCGCCGTTTTTCCCACTCTCCGCTTCTTCAACTTGCTCGCCTTCAGGGCCAAGCAGATACCACTCACCTCCGAACGAATGGACGTCTTGGCCTTGCGGCGGCTGACCGGCCCCGTCACGCGCGAAGGTATAAAGAGGCCAGCCGTTGTATGTGACAACCGTTTGCCCTTCGTAGCTGAAGGTGCCAGCGAGGGACTCGTCGAGCTCCGGACCTACGGTCACCTCTCCGTCGGTCGTTACCAGCGGCCAGGCGTCGAGGCACGGCTCCAATGTGCAAGAGATGGCTGGCTCACCGCCGTCTCCCTGGGTGTCGGTGGTGAACATGTAGACGGGCTTCCCCTCAGGGCCGACGATGTATTGGCCATAGTCCGCGCTTTGCTCAACGCTCAGAGTTGCAGAGTCTTGAGCCATCGCGGCAGACGCGGACAGCACCGCTGCGACGACAGGAAAGATAGGTTGAAAACGCAGCATCGGGAACCTCCACCATGAATCCGCTCTGCACGCGGGTGATCAGGAAACACCTGCGAAGAACCCCAGTTCCGCGCAATGTCGGTCCGACAGCGTCAGCGCCGTGACAGCACGCCTGCGGAGGGACGGCTGCGAACCATGGCGAACGTTGCGAGGCCAATAGCGGCGGCGATGCCGAGCGTGGCGATGGGATGCGTGCTCGCCGGCGTGTAGACGCTGGTATCGCGCCGGAAGGTTCCCTGGTCGCCGAACTGCCGGCCGCCCTCACCGGGTTCGTGGAAGCCTCCGGCGTTGCTCCGCTGCTTGTTCGGATCGCGCGCGGTCGCGTAGAACATCAGTTCGATCACCTTGCCGGCTATCTTCGGCAGCACATGGAAAAAGCTCGTCTGCACGGCGCCGGCGCCGCCGACCGTCACCTCGCGGGTGGGAACCTGTGCCGCCCTCAGCACGGCTTGCGCCACCACGTCGGGATTGTAGACCGGCGGCGGCACCTTCGAGGCTTCGTCCATGTAGTTCAGGGCATGTTCGCTGAACGGCGTATCCATGCCGCTCGGCTTGATGAGGGTCAGTGAAACCGGCGCGTCCTCGTGCATGAGTTCGAGGCGCAGCGAGTTGGTGAACCCCTTCACGGCGTGCTTCGAGGCGGAATAGGTGCTCAGAAGCGGCGTGGGCATGTCAGAGGCGATCGAGCCGATATTGATGAGCGCACCGCCCCTGCCCTTGAGGTGCTTCAGCGCCTCGGTCGAGCCATAGACCACGCCCCAATAGTTCGTCTGGAACAGGCGTTCGTGGTCCTCGTCCGAGATCTCCTCGACCTTGGCGTAGGCGCCCACGCCGGCGTCGTTCACCCAGGTGTCGAACCCGCCGTGACGAGCCACGACAGTTTCGACGACCTTCCGCACCTGCTCGCGGACGCCGACATCCGCAGCGACGTGGTCCGCGGCGCCACCCGACTGTTCAATCTGCGATTTCGCTTCTTGCAGGTCGTCCTCGTCCCGCGCCACAAGAACGACCCGGGCGCCCGCTTCGGCGGCCCGCTTGGCGATTGTCAGGCCGATGCCGGATGAGCCGCCGGTCACGACGATCGTCTGCTCGGCCAATGGCTTCAATCTAAGTGTCACTTCAAGTCCTCCTGTTTCGGCGATGGTGGAGATATGCACAGGTGCGCCTGCGCGTTCGCGGTGGTCTGCCATGACCTGCCGCCTTGGCTTGAAGCGGTCCCACGAGTTGAAGTTTCAACGCGAGCTGCGAACTGCTGTTCCAGATGGTTGGCATCGCACGCGGGTCCGGCCAGGATTGCAGTCGCGTAGCAGGGCACCATTCGTGTCACCTCGCGGACTTGCGCCCACTTCCACGGCAGCAGTTTGTCCTGGCGGTGCTCTTGTGGTCGTTGATGCGGCTGAAGGTGTCGCACCGGCGTGCTTTTGGATCGAGGCCGCTCTGCCCGAGCGGATCAGGACTCGGCGCCGGAGTGCCGCTTCACGAACTTCTGCATTCGCTTTGCCGCCCTGCCGCAGGCCCGCACTTCGCCTTTCTTTGCACTCCCGAAGGCGCCCTGTGCGGCGGCCCGATGAATGGCTGCCCAAGCAGGCGACGCCGCGCGCTTCGCTCGCGCAGCAACGCCGCTTTTCGCCTTTCGATCATGCACCCTCGCTGCTGCGGCAGAGGTTGCGCACCCGCGGCGCAGGCCAGTGGATTCCCTCACGCCGAACCGATCAGCGAGCTCCATGCATCGTTGCACACGGTCGTTTCGAACGGCCTGAAAGCAGCCGGTTCTGCGCAAATGCCGATCGTCAGCCATAGGGCTTGGGCGTCGAGGCTCCCGCCGCGCCGATGTTGGCGTTTGATCGCTTATGCCCGTCCAATGAAGCCGATGAAAAGTGACCCCTCTACCCTTTCTCGAAGTTCGGGAATCTCCGAACCGCGAGGCCGGTGGTGCGTTTCGCCCGGAGAACGGCCGGGAGAAAGAACATGCAGGACTGGCAGGCTATCGTCGAGATGTCTGCGGGGATGATCGTCGTCCTCGTTGCATTGGTGGCGTTGCGACTGATCCTTGGCAGGCGCGAACCCGCTCGACTGACATCTTTCGAGCTGTTCCTGACGGCCGCCTTTGGTGTCGGACTCGGCATCGTTCTCGTTCATAAAGCACCGGGGCTGGAAGAGGCCGTTCTCGCACTCGCCACTCTCGCCTTGGCGCTCCAGTTGAACGCACAGCGCCCGTTCCCGTGGCCGGTGCCACGAGGTCGCGCGAAGTCAGAGCCGGCCCTTCTCTTTTATGGAAGACGCTGCATCGCATCAGGCCGCGCCCGAGCTCAGACGACAGAGCGGTCGATCTGCGCCTTGGCGGAGAAATCTGGATACGAGGGCACGGCTGGGGTCGACGCCGTCGTGCTCGAGGCGATCGGCGCCATCAAGATGCATGGCGCCCAAGGCGTTTCGCTGCTCGCTCCGGCGAGCGTGGCACATCAGGTTTGGAAAGAGCATCCGGGAGGCTCCAGATGAGCGTCATTCTTATCCTGATCGGTGCGGGTCTCGTGGTCCTGACCTTTCTCGACGCGCTATGGACGACCTTGTG